>DATLYB010000115.1:0-5797 GCA_035575215.1 Chitinophagales bacterium | reverse complement strand
AAACTAAAAAGTCAGTTGAACTGGCTGATGATATTTACAACATCCAGCCCAATGACCATGCTATTTACCTTGACGTTAAGCAATATCTCGCCAACCAGCGGCAGGGAACGCATAAAACACTGGAAAAGTCAGAAGTTTCCGGCTCGACACGCAAGCTGCATCGCCAGAAAGGCACGGGCGGCTCGCGCAAAGGAAGCATAAAAAATCCCCTCTTCAGAGGAGGCGCCCGCATCTTCGGTCCTCGTCCGCGCGACTACGGCTTCAAGGTTAACAAGACAGTCAAAGACCTCGCCCGCAAATCAGCCCTCACCTACAAAGCAAAAGACAATGCCCTCATCGTTGTTGAAGATTTCAGCCTTGATAAACCTAAGACAAAAGATTTCGCAGCCATCCTGAAAAATCTGGGAGCCGATAAATCGCGTTCAGTCCTTCTCATCCATGAAAACAACAAGAACGTAGTTCTCTCAGCCCGTAATATTCCCACCACAGAAGTTTCCCCCGCCACAAGCATTAATACCTACCATATTCTGCTGGCGAAAAAACTGATTCTGACGGAGAGTGCTGTAAAGCAACTCGAAAATATTCTGAAAAACTAAATACCCCGCTCCATGAATATTCTGATTCGACCGATTATCACTGAAAAAATGACCAAGCTGGGGGAAAAACTCAACCGCTACGGGTTTGTGGTTGACAGGCGGGCAAATAAAATTCAAATACGAAATGCGGTGGAGAAGATGTACGGGGTGAATGTAACAAGCGTCAATACCATCGTGATTCCCGGAAAGCAAAGAACCCGCTACACCCGCACCGGCTTGACCAAAGGTCAAAAATCAGCTTATAAAAAAGCCATCGTCACTTTGAATACTGGCGAAACAATTGATTTCTACAGCAACGTGTAAGGTAATATGGGACTGAAAAAATATAAACCGGTAACTCCCGGAACACGCTTGAGAATCGGCAATGCCTATGAAGAGCTGACCATCGGCAATGCCCCTGAGAAGAGTCTGCTTGCTCCCCGCAAGAGCACGGGCGGCAGGAACAGCCAGGGACACATGACCATGCGTTATATCGGTGGCGGTCACAAAAGACGTTTCCGCATCATTGACTTCAAACGCAACAAAGATGGCGTGCCGGCTGTTGTAAAGACTATCGAATATGACCCGAACCGCACCGCCTACATAGCACTGCTTCAATATAAGGATGGCGAGAAAAGATATATCCTCGCCCCGCAAGGTCTTGAAGTAGGCAAAAAGGTGATGTCAGGTGAAAAGGCAGCGCCTGAAATCGGTAACACCTTGTTTTTGAGAGATATCCCCTTTGGTCAGGAAGTACACAATATCGAATTGCATCCGGGGCAAGGAGGGGCGCTGGCACGAAGCGCAGGCGCGTACTGCATCCTCGATGCCCGTGATGGCAAATATGCCATCCTGAAAATGCCTTCAGGCGAAACCCGAATGGTATTAAGCGCCTGCAAGGCAACCATCGGCAAAGTATCAAACCCCGACCACAATCTTGAATCACTCGGCAAGGCTGGCCGAAGCCGCTGGCTGGGAATCAGACCCCGCACCCGCGGAGTGGCAATGAACCCCGTTGACCATCCCATGGGCGGAGGAGAAGGAAAAGCATCCGGAGGGCACCCGCGCTCCAGGAAGGGATTATATGCTAAGGGCTTGAAGACCCGGAATAAAAATAAATTGACCAATAAGTTCATCATCAGCAGGAGGAAGAAATAATGGGGCGCTCAATAAAAAAAGGTCCTTACGTTGACCATAACCTGGAAGAAAAGGTTGCCGCTTTGAACAAAAGCAATAAGAAAACGGTGATTAAAACATGGTCGCGCAGGTCAACCATTATTCCCGAGTTTGTGGGGCATACGTTTGCCGTTCACAACGGGAACAAGTTTATCCCCGTTTACGTGACGGAAAACATGGTGGGGCATAAGCTGGGTGAATTTGCACCCACCCGCCAGTTTAAGGCGCATTCATCAAAGAAAATTGAAACAACACCATCACCGGCTTGATAGAGAAAGACTATGGGAAAGCGTAAACGTTTAGCAGCAGAGGCACGCAAAGAAGCAATGAAATCCGTTGCCATCGCGAGGCTGAATGGCACTCCCACCTCCCCGCGCAGGATGCGTGTCACGGCTGACACCATCAGGGGAAAAAATGTGGAGGATGCGCTGAACATCCTTACTTACAATAAAAGGCATGCAGCACGTGATTTGGAAAAACTGCTGCGCTCTGCTATCAAGAACTGGGAATCAAAAAACGAAGGACAGCGTGTGGAAGACAGCGACCTGTACGTGAAAACAGTTTATGTTGACCAAGGCGTCACCCTGAAACGATTTCTGCCTGCACCGCAAGGGCGTGCATACAGACTGAGAAAAAGGGCAAACCACGTCACTCTCATTATTGACAGCAGAATCCCTAAACCGGTAGTGGAAGAAACTGTTGAAGAAGAGGTCAAACAGGAAGAAGTTGCGTCCGAAACCGCTCCGG
Source organism: Chitinophagales bacterium (assembly GCA_035575215.1). GTDB lineage: Bacteria > Bacteroidota > Bacteroidia > Chitinophagales > CAIOSU01 > DATLYB01. The sequence continues at coordinate 3,299 of DATLYB010000115.1, read as the reverse complement.
CAGCCGAAACATCCGAAGTAAAGGAAACTCCCAAAGAGAAACAATCAAAGCTGAAGGCTGCTGTAAAAAAAACAGACAACAAGCCGCAGAAGAAGAAAGCGGATAAAAAAGAAAAATCAGAGAAAAAGTCGCCCCCTAAAAAAGGCACAAAAAAGAAATAATGGGTCAAAAAACAAATCCGATTGGCAACAGAGTTGGCATCATCCGCGGATGGGACTCCAACTGGTTTGGCGGTGATGACTACTCCGACAAGCTGATTGAAGACGAAAAGATTCGAGAGTATCTTCAGGCACGCATCAACAAGGGCGGCATCGCCCGCATCGTCATTGAGCGCACCCTGAAAAGACTGACGATTACCATTCACACTTCCCGTCCGGGAATCATTATCGGCAAGGGCGGTGGCGAAGTGGACAGGATAAAAGAAGAACTCAAGAAGCTGACAAACAAAGAGGTGCAGGTGAATATTGTTGAAATCAGAAGACCGGAACTGGATGCAAATATCGTAGCCGAAACCATCGCCAACCAAATCAAGGCGCGTATCAGCTACAAGCGGGCAGTGAAGATGGCGATTGCATCCACCATGCGGATGGGAGCCGAAGGCATCAAGGTGCGCTGTTCAGGACGACTGAATGGCGCTGAAATCGCACGCTCCGAAGAGTTCAAAGAAGGCAGAACTCCCCTGCATACCCTCCGCGCTGACATTGATTTTGCCGTCAAAGAGGCGCTTACCGTTTATGGCAAAATTGGGGTGAAGGTTTGGATTTGCAAGGGCGAAGTCTTCGGTAAACGCGACCTTTCACCCAATATCGGTGAAAAAAAAGAAGCGAAGCCCAAAACCGGGGGCAGAAGAATGCCGAAGCCCGAGCCGGCTGGTGAATAAAATTTTGAATCATGTTACAGCCCAAGCGAACAAAATACAGAAAGCAGCAAAAAGGCAAAGACCAGATGAAGGGAAATGCCAAGCGGGGCACGCAACTGGCAAACGGCTCATTCGGCATTAAATCACTTGAAATGTCATGGGTGACTGACCGCCAGATTGAAGCCGCCCGCGTGGCGCTCACTCGCGAAATGAAGCGCGAAGGAAAAGTGTGGATTAAGATTTTTCCCGATAAACCTATCACGAAAAAACCCGCTGAAGTACGCATGGGCAAAGGCAAAGGCTCACCCGAAGGGTGGGTGGCGGTGGTAAGACCCGGCAGGGTATTGTTCGAGGTGGATGGCGTGCCGGTGAATACCGCCAGGCATGCCTTGACGCTTGCAGCAGCCAAGCTGCCGGTGAAAACGAAATTCATCGTACGCAGAGACTATAATTACGCAATGGGATAATAAACGCAATGAGCCATGGCAAAGATTAAAAAAGAAGACATAAAAGAGTTCGCCAATGACGAATTGGCTGAGAAAATAAAAGAAAATCAACTTCGGTACCGGAAGATGAAATTTAACCACACGGTGTCACCGCTTGACAATCCCTTGTCGCTGCGGTGGTTGAGGCGTGACATCGCACGGCTGAAAACAGAGCTGAGAAAAAGGGAACTGGAAGCGGCAAAGAACAAGTAATAAATGGAACAGAGAAAGCTTAGAAAACAACGGGTTGGAACGGTGGTCAGCAACAAAATGCAAAAAACCATCACCGTAAAGATTGAGCGAAGCCTGAAACACCCGCTTTATGGGAAATTTATGAAGCGCTCCAAAAAGTTGGTGGTACATGACGAAAAAAATGAGTGCGGCATTGGCGACAAGGTGCGGGTGATGGAAACACGCCCGCTGAGCAAAACCAAGCGCTGGAGGGTGGTGGAAATAATAGAAAAAGCGAAATAGTTTGCCGTTCGTAGTTTGTGGTTCAAAGTACCACAAACGATAAAACACAAACAAACCGGGATTATGATACAGCAGGAAACAAGATTGAAAGTAGCCGATAATAGCGGAGCGCGTGAAGTGCTTTGCATCCGCGTGCTGGGCGGGTCGCCCTACAGACGCTACGCCAGCATCGGAGATAAGATTATCGTAACCGTCAAAGACGCCTTGCCTTCGGGAGGCATCAAAAAAGGAGCGGTGTCGAAAGCCGTGGTGGTAAGAACGAAGAAGCCGGTCAGAAGAAAAGACGGCTCATATATCCGTTTTGATGACAACGCAGCCGTACTGCTGAATCAGCAGGATGAGCCCAGAGGCACGCGTATTTTCGGACCCGTGGCAAGAGAACTGAGAGAAAGGCAGCAGATGAAGATTATATCCCTGGCGCCTGAAGTGCTTTAAAATTTGAAACTTTAAAAGTTTAGTTACACGTGCATACACGATTTCAACCTAAGTTACACATCAAGAAAAACGACCAGGTCATCGTCATTGCCGGTGAGGATAAAGGCAAGAAGGGAAGAGTGCTGGAAGTCTATCCGGATAAAAACCGTGCATTGGTGGAGGGCATCCGTATTGTGAGCCGCCACACCAAGCCAACGGCAAAATATCCCGATGGGGGCATCGTAAAAAAAGAAGCGCCCGTGCATGTTTCTAATCTTATGCTCCTTGACCCCAAAACCGGCAAGCCTACCAGAATCGGAAGAAAGAAAGTGGGCGGTAAATTGGTGCGGTATGCGAAAAAATCAGGGGAGGTGATAAAGTGATGAAACAGGAAGTGAAATACGTTCCCAGACTGAAGAAATACTACATCGAGTCGGTAGTGCCGGCTCTGATGAAGCAGTTCAGCTACACCTCGGTGATGCAGGTGCCGAAACTGCAGAAAATCTGCGTAAACAAAGGCGTAAACACCGCCACACAGGACAAGAAAACCGTGGATGTGGCAGTGGATGAGCTTACGGCAATCACAGGACAAAAAGCTGTTTCAACGAAATCAAAAAAGGCAATTTCCAATTTCAAACTGAGGGAAAATATGCCGATTGGTGCACGCGTAACGCTAAGGGGCGACCGCATGTACGAGTTTTTTGACAGGCTCATTTCCGTTGCTCTGCCTCGTGTTCGCGACTTTCGTGGTGTGAATAACAAAAGCTTTGACGGAAGGGGTAATTATACGCTGGGTATCACCGAGCAGATTATTTTTCCTGAAATTGATATTGACAAGGTGGGAAAAATCAGCGGGATGGACATCACGTTTGTGACTTCTGCCCGCACTGACAATGAAGCCCTGGCATTATTGACAGAATTGGGATTACCGTTTAAAAAATAAGCGATGTCGAAAACATCAGTTATTGCAAGAAACCTGAAAAGAGAAAGGCTCGTTGCCAAATATGCCGAAAAAAGGAAGGCTTTGAAAAAAGACGGTGACTGGAAAGCCTTCGACAAGCTTCCCA
>DATLYB010000114.1:0-2447 GCA_035575215.1 Chitinophagales bacterium | reverse complement strand
GAGGCGGATTTTTCGTCCACTCAGTTCAAACACACGTTTGGTGCCGTGATACGCCTCATCAAGGGTGAGGTTGATTTCTGCCTGGTAATCCTGCCCCCTGAAGCCGGCAGCGCTTCTGCGGCTGCCTGCACCATGCCAGCTTCTTCTGCCACCCATGCCACCAAAAAAGGTTTCAAAGAAATCAGAAAAACCACTGCCTTTGAAAATATCCCCTACATCTCCCTCAAAGGTGAACGTAGTGCCACCGGGGCGGCTGGTCCATTGCGACCAGTCATACGCGCCCTGTCCTCCTGCTTGCTGGAAATGTTTCCAGTTGGCGCCCAACTGGTCATATTTCTTGCGTTTTTCAGGGTCGCTCAGCACCTCATACGCCTCGCTTATCTCCTTGAACTTTTCCTCGGCAGCCTTGTCACCCTTGTGCTTATCGGGATGATATTTTTTAGCGAGCGTGCGATATGCCTTCTTTATCTCCGCTTCGGAAGCGTGTTTATCAACTCCTAAAATTTTATAGTAATCCCGGTATTCCATTTTTTATTTCCCGCTCTAATTTACTCAACTGCTTTTTTCGTTTTTTTTCAACGACCTGTCATACTATCAGGCAACATAAATACCAACGTTCCGCAAATGAAGTAATGACATAAATCATGATTAATGACGAGGTGGATTTTACTTCCGAAAAGGTGACAGAGCCTTCTGAAAAAATTTCATTGAGCGCAGATGTATTCACCTATTGTTTGTCAAAATATCAGCATAACCGCATTGGCATTTGAGTTGTTTATCTTCCTGATGAAAAATAAATTGTTTAACCAACTAAAAAAGGAGGTAGTTATGACACTTGTTAAATACGGTCAGTCTATGCCTTCTCTGACGAGTTGGATAGACGATTTCTTCAGCACTAATCTTTTGCCAAGCTTTGGCTTAACAGGAAGATTAGGGTGGAACATGCCCGCAGTAAATGTAAGGGAAACTCATGACAATTACGAACTGGAAGTGGCAGCCCCCGGCTATTCAAAGAAAGATTTCAATGTGGCTGTTGACAATGGATTGCTGACCATTTCAGCGGAAAAAGAGGGGAAGGAAGAAGAACGTAACGACAGCTACACGAGAAGGGAGTTTGCCTACAGATCGTTTTCCCGGACGTTTACATTGCCTGATGGCGTGAAGGATGATGACATCAAAGCAAACTATGAAGATGGCATCCTTCATGTCGTGATTCCGAAAACCGAAGAAGCGAAGGGCAAAGCACCAAGAACCATCAAGATTTCCTAAAGGGTCTTCTCCAATCTTCTGCAGGCGGACGGCATCTCCCACGCTGTCCGCTTGCAGTACTACTTCAGCTAAAACGCAATGCACAATCGTGCTCTATGTGCCTAGGTTGTAATTCCTTTCAATTAGATGATTGGGACGCTGCAGCCTGCGTCATCATCGGTTGCTTCAGAATCCAGATTCCTTCCCCGAAAAGCTCTTTCAACTTGCTTAACTCATTGAGCGCGGATTCCTTATCATCAAAGCCTTTGCAGCTCAGCTTTTTGAGCGCACCGTTGGATTTTACCACGTAAGGCTTGTACCCGGCTTTTACACATCTGCTCATCATCTTTTTCAGATTCTGCTCCTGCCGGAACGCGCCTACGATGATGTGATACTGAAAATCCGGCTCGCTGTTCCTGACAGAAGCCGGAACCGGCACATCCTCCTGAACATTTTCAAACACCTGGATGCAGCCTGAGTAACAAGCCACCCACACGTTATCCGTCTCAGGGTCATAAGCCACACCAATAGGATGCGTTTTGGTAGCAACGTTTTGCGCTACCCGCATATCCGCTGTTCTGATAACGCTGAGGTTGCCGCTGCCGTAATTCACCACATACAAAAACTGATTGTCGGGGGAAAGCGTCATGCTTCGCGGTGCCAGTCCGGTTTTAACCGATGCGATGACTTTCTTTGCCGACAAATCAATTTTCACAACTTTATGTTCACCGTTCAATGATGCGAAAAGAAATTTATCGTCACTGCTGACACAGAGATGGCGCGGACGTCTGCCGATATGCTCCAGCATCCTCACTGTAAAATCATGCAGATTGACCCGTGCGATTTTATCTGAACCCATGATTGCCACATACACATGCTGTGACTTTGAATCAACGGCTATGCCTCTCGGATATAAGCCCAGCTTGATTCTCCTGACTTCCTTCATTTGCAATAAATTTATCACGCTCATATCTCCGCTGCACCAATTGCTCACCAGCACATATTTATTATCGGGTGTAATAGCAATATACTTCGGCACGCTGCCTGCGCTCACCGCTGCGTCAACCCGCAATGTCTTTGTATCGACCCTGTAAACGAAGCTGCTGTCAAACCCGCCTTTTGAGCCGCAATCATCATCGCCCGGATTAGCAAAGCCATCACCGTACATCCTGTAATTGGTAACCCACACGTATTTCGCG
>DATLYB010000113.1:0-4997 GCA_035575215.1 Chitinophagales bacterium | reverse complement strand
ATTGGACAATACGGGCAGTCCCTTTGCCATTCCCTCAATTCCGCTCAATGCATAGCATGGAGCAATGAATTGTTCCGCAAGGATATCAACATGGTTCATTGCCTCCTTAACTTCAGCGTTTTGCCTTTTTTCCATCATCAGCAATGATACTCGTAATCCTTCCTGCTTTAACTTGTTGACACTGTCTATTAAAAATTCCGTTCCCTTGAAACCGCGGTTATTTGGGGTATGTATTATTATAACCTCCTTATTAATTCCATTTTTTTCAGTATTATCCGCCCTTTCCACGTATTGCCATTCATCCGTATCAACTGATAGTGGATTAAATGCTAAAATATCCCAGCGTTGCATTCCGTCAATCATTGAACCCATTATAACAAAATCCGCATGCTTCATAAAAAACTCAATTTGCTTTCTGATTTTTTCTTCAAATCTGCCAAATTGCGGAAGCCAGCTTAATAAAACATGCCTCAGCGAAGCATCCATCACTCTCGAATACATATAGGAATCAGAGCCGAAGGGAATCATGACTGTTTTAATACCTGCCAGTTTGTAAAAAAACGGTTCCATCCAGCGAAGGGAAGTTTTGTAAAGAAAACCACCGCTAAACGGCAAATGAACAATATCAGCATTTCGCAAAACATGCAGGAAAACTCTATATGGTGTGATAAATGAATCCAAATGCCGATAATTAAATAAGTTGAAGGAATCGTAATATAAGTCAAAATCATCCTTGGCGTTTATCGTGCCGTAATAGCCATCCATTAAAGTCCTGGAGTCAAATCCTATTTCCCGCAAGGCATTCGACCAATACTTATTATTAATAAGAGGTATTGGGCCGAAAATGAGCCTGGGCTTAACATTATAACTACGTCTGTGATAAATAATAGCAAAGAAAACAATCAAGGGAAGAATCATCACCCCGATGACTAATTTCACACTTCCAATTATGCAGTTGGAAGTGAAGTTTGAATTCCATATTTTTTTTATCAATAGCAAAACAGCAGGATTAAGGAGGAGAGGCATTAGCCGGTTGCATCAAAAAGTAATCCTTCTTTTAACAATGCCTTATCTTCCATTTCGTAATCTGTGACTATAAATAAGCCACCCTTACATTTGACAACAAAATCCCCGCTGCTAAATATTTTAACAATTTCACCTATCTGCCATGAAGGGTCGTCAATTTTGGAGTCAAACGGATGTCCTTTCCAAATCATCAATTTCTTATTATTAATAAATGAAAAAGCGCCCGGATATGGGCGTGTCAGGGCTCTTATAAAGTTATAGACCTGGGTAGGTGATTGCATCCAGTTAATCATGCCGTCTTCAGGATTCCTCTTCGGATAATAGGAGGGTTTTCCGTGCTGCGGTATGGTTGAAAAATTTCCTGCCAGTAAGCGCGGAATCCATTGTAAAAGTACCCGTCCTGTTAACAAAGATATTTTGTAATATAGCGTCTGAATATCATCCCATTCATTTATGTCAAAAAAATCGTAATGAAAAATATCTCCATCGTCCACACCCGGCTTAATCAGAAAATATTGCATAATGATTCGCTGTTGTCCTTCTATCAGCGACCAATTTAAAGGGGAGCGACCTCTGCCCATGGGCAAGAAATCCGCACTTCCGTGTCCGCCAATTGCCCCTATTTTAAGAGTTTTGAGGATATCCTCCGGAAAAAGTCTTTGCCAACCACCCTGAACCAGCAGGTCAAACTTGTTTTCTGAAAAAAAGCGAAGGTCCTCATCCGATTTCAGGGAATATTTCTTTGCATAGTAAACTGGGATACGATATTCCTGTGCAAGATTATAGAAACTTTTATAGCCAGAAACTTTTTGCTGGAGTGCCTTTTCTTCGGTGATAGTTACAAAGTACGAGAACTTTATCCCGTTCTTCAAAAGAAAACGGATAATATCCCATCCGGCTTCATGGCATCCGCACATTACCAACTTTTTGTCATTCATATCGCCAACGCTATGTACTGAAACTCAATAATACAACCACAAGTGCAACTAAAAGACAGATTGGGATAGAAATGATTACCAGTCAATGCATAATCGGTTTAGGTTAGAAAGTGCTAGGAGGTACTGTTGCTTTCTATGCGCAGCCCAGTCGTCAATATACTTCCAGACGCGTTGCTTGGGCGACATCACCTCTTTTTGCCACCAGACAGGATGCGTAAGTACCTGCAATCTCTGATGTTTTCGGCTCGCAAGCAGGTCCTCCAGCCTGTCATAAATCCAATGGCCATTGGAGTCCGAACAATAACCGACTTCTTTTTGGAAGTATTCAGCGTAGGTATTTATCAGTCCTGCATATTTCCATTTCTGACAGCCCATTACAAAATCGTTTGTGTTATGAAATGAAAATACCTTCACTTCGACAGAAAATAGCCTCTCTATAATGTTTTTCTCAAAGATAAGATATTGTTCAATATCATTTTCTGTGCGGATTTTATAATAGTGGGAGTCAAAATGGATACCGATGTGATGGTCCAGTTCAATTATTTTTTTAACCAATGTGGTGATTTCCTGTTCCAGCAGATTATAATATTCGCTGTGCAGGTGAAAAAAGTAAACGCCTTGCACCTTATTTTCAGCTTCAATTTTTGCCAGTTCATAGGCGCTGTGAACTGAGAAGTCAACGTCATGTCTCCAGATAATAAAGTTTTCGCTCTTGTGGAAGTTTTCATAGGTTCTGAAAACATACTTTTTCTTAGCAAAACACAATAACCTGTCGTAGTTCTCATAGGTAAAGTCAGAGAAATGGTATTTTAGTTCGTTATTCAATTTTCTATTAAGAAGTGTGTCCACATTGATTTTGCGATTTTTTTAGTAGCATTTAATTGCCGGTAAATATGGCTAACCCGATTCCTTTTTCGCCATAATTATTCCCATTATAAACCATGTATTTTCTTTTATTGTAGAAAAATACATTCGGATAGCATATCATCTCGGAATCAAATTCGTTTGGGGAAACATCAATTCCCGCCTGACTATCCTTCCGCTGAAATTTTATTCCATCCTTCGACTCTGCGTATCCTATCCGGTACAACTGCTTTCCTTTTACAAAGCAGTACCACATTTTATAAAGACCATCTTCCTGAATTACCCAGCCTCTTGCAATATTAGTTTCATCTTCCCCTTGAAAATCAATTGCAACTAATCCGTCTCTGCGCCACTTTATTCCATCAGTCGACTCTGCAAACTTAAGATGGTAGTATGATTTCAATTTCCCATGAATGTCGCGCTCCCACTTCACTCCTGAAGTGTAAATCATTCCCAAACGGCTGCTTTTTAAAAGATAAACACAAGGTGAAGTAACCAAACAGGGGTCATATTCATTCCTTGACAATACTGGAGCATTTGAATATTTTCGGAAAACAGTTCCCCCGTCATCGCTTATTGCCACTCCTATTGAGGCGTAAAAAAGCGGAGGTTCATATCCCTTGTTCCATCCAATGTAATAAAGGTAGACTTCCTGTCCTTTTCTGATAACTGCAGAAGGAAAGACACCATGTTCATCAAAATGCCCAATTTCTCCGGGATAGAGTATAGGTTCTTTTGTGAAGCTCAGCGGTTTGAAAGGGTTTCTAATGTCAATATCAACATAGCCGATATGCGAATACTGTCTTTTATCCCTACTCGCAAAGTAAATCCTGTATAGATTGTCATCCAACGCCAATACAGTTGGGAGCTGGCAATGCGATTGCATCCACCATAATTCCTTTTTCGGCTGAAATATCAGTCCCTTCTTTTCCCAAAGCATACTGCACTTAAATAAATTTTTTTACGTGGATAGTCCACTCGAAAAGCTCATAATCATGAATGAGATTTACATATTTTGAGATATTCTTTTTGCAAAACTCGAAATACTCAGACGGGTCAGCATAATACAAATGCGGCACCTTATAATCCACATAGGTTGTCAGAAGATTGAATGCAATACCCTTTGAAGAAAATGCTGCCATATTAAGCAGGGTTTGTTTGACATATTCTGTCCACTTTTCTTCGCTTGTATCAAATTTAACATTGAAAATCCCGGACGTTACAGTATAATCCGCTGTAGATTCTATTTTTTGTTTCTGATATAAAATCACTCCATTTCCCCCGATATATTCAGATGCTGCATCAATCATCTCTTTGCTAATATCATATCCATGGTAAGTTGTCAGATTGAACCCCTGCTCTCTGCTGTACTTATAGAGTTCCCCATACCCGCATCCCAGTTCATTGAGTGTAAATTCCCGTTCCGGATATTCAATAATATCTAAAAGTTTTTCGAATCTCAACTGCTGGGATCCCGGTTTTGTCCAACCCACACTTTTTGGATCTATGCCATGTGCCCTAAAACTTTCGTTATAAAAATTTTCAATTTTTTTTAAGTTCATCATTTTTTTTCTTGTAAACGCTGGCTTTAATACCGATATATGTTTGCCATGGTTCCGTATCCTTGACAATCAGGCAGCCTGCCCCCAGGATGGTGCCTTCAGCAATGGTAATCCCATCCCGAAGGGTGGAATTCACTCCTAAAAAGCAGTGGCTATGTATCCGGCAATGCCCGGATATAACTACATGTGATGAGATAAAATTGTGGTTGCCGATTTTAGAATGGTGCCCTATATGGTTACCGCTCCACAGAATGCAATTATCTCCAATCTCTACAAACGGCTGAATGGTATTGTCTTCAAATATGAAGCAGTTTTCCCCAATGGACTTTGCAAAATTTGTAGTGCGGGAACTTATATAAGTAAGCAGCCGGTATCCCTTTGATTTTGCTTCATTAAAAAATCTTTCTCGCACGCGATTATTGTCCTGGTAACCTACAGCTATATGCATTTCAAATTCTGAGGGAGGGAAGGTTTTTTCAATTTTCTCAAAACCGACAAAAGGTTTTCCATAAATTTCAGGAGCGGTGAGGTAGTCTTGCGTACTGGTAAATGCAACCACCTCATATTCGCTGTCAACATTCAAAAGATAAGCCATCACCTCCGCCTG
>DATLYB010000112.1:0-13226 GCA_035575215.1 Chitinophagales bacterium | reverse complement strand
GTATGAGTTGTTACCGGAAGAATTCTCTGCCTTTTTTGTCAATATATCCCCACTTGCCGTTGTGGTTTACCACCGCCACGCCTTCCAGAAAATCATCTGCATGAGCGTATTTGAGCGGAATGGCAACATTGCCCTCTTTATCAATGAATCCCCATTTGCCGTTTCGCTGCACTGCCGCCAGCCCTTCCCTGAAGCTGCGCACTTCCTCAAAAAACAGCGGGGTTTCTTCCCCCGTCTCGTCCACCAGCGCATAAGCATGGCTGTAAACAACAGCGATTCCCTCGGTGAAATCATACGCAGCCTGATATTTCGGTTTGATTATCTCCTTTCCTTTTTTGTTGATGAAGCCCACCAAATCGCCTTTTTGCACTACCGCCTTATCTTCGGAGAAATCATTGGCATTATCGTATTTGAAAGCAATCACCTTCACCCCGCTTTTATTGATGAACCCGACTTTTCCGTTGAGCCGCGCGGCTGCCAGCCCACCTTTGAAATCGGAAACGGTTTGATATTGAGGCGGAATCACTTCCCTGCCGTTCATATCAATAAATCCCCAGCGTCCGTTCTGCATGAAAGCCGCAAGTCCTTCTGAAAAATCATGCACCTTGTCATACTTGAGCCGAATCACTTCTTTTCCTGAAGTGTTAACAAATCCCCATTTGTAATCTTTCATCACAGCAGCCAGCCCGTTGCTGAATTTGCTTGCCCCCTGATATTGCGGAGGTACAATTTCATTACCGAATTTGCTGACATACCCCCATTTGTTATTGAGGCTCATGATGGCAAGGTCTTCATAGAACTGCCCGATGCCACTGTATTTCAGCGGAATAATCTCATTTCCGTTTTTATCCACCACTCCCCATTTTTTATCCGCCTCGACCAGAGCAAAGCCGTCAACAAAATTCCCCGCACGGTCATAAATCAGCGGAACCACCACCTGACCGCTTTTGTCAATATAGCCCATCTTGCCGTGCAGCTTCACTGCCGCCAGTTTCCCGTAGAAAAGCTGGGCTGATTCATACTTCGGCATAATGACGATGCGCATCAGCGTGTCGGCATATCCCCACAGGGTATCGCTTCGGTAGGGAATGAAATCATGCGTCTGTGCGAAAGCTTCAGCAGAGGCTATTGTAAGGATGGCAGCAATTGCCCGCAATCGAAACATGGATTGCCGATTTTTTTTGAGCTGTAAAATTAAAGGTTGAAATCACTTTCCGTGTTTTAAACTTTTATCCCCTGATGGTTGTTGCTCGTTTACAGTTCGCTCATCATGAAATCCATTTTACATAAAGCTGCAACTCGCGGGCATGCCAGCTACGGGTGGCTGGATACCTATTATAGTTTCAGTTTCGCCAATTATTACAACCCCGAACGCATTCATTTCGGAGTGTTGCGCGTGCTGAATGACGACACTATCGCGGGCGGTGGCGGCTTTGGCATGCACCCGCATGACAATATGGAAATTATCACTATTCCGCTGGAGGGAGCACTGGAGCACAAAGACAGCATGGGCAACAAGGGGGTGATTCATAAAAATGACGTGCAGGTGATGTCTGCCGGCACGGGGATTTTGCACTCAGAATACAACAAGAATTCCGATATGCCCGTGAGTTTATTTCAGATTTGGGTTTTTCCAAAGATGCGCAACGTGAAGCCGCGCTATGAGCAAAGAACCTTTAATCCTGTAGAGCGCATTAATAAATGGCAAACGATTGTGACGCCAGAAGGCGAAAGCCCAATCTGGATTCATCAGGATGCCTATTTCTCGCTGGGCCGTATAGACCAGGGCAGAACGCTGGATTATGCAATCAAAAAAGCAAGTAATGGAGTTTATGCATTCGTGGTAAGTGGCAGCGTAAATATTGACAGGCAGACTTTGCAAAGGCGGGATGGACTTGGAATTTGGGATACTTCCGGCTTCAGCGCGAAAGCGGAAACGGACGCGGAAGTGCTGCTGCTGGAAGTGCCGATGAGGATTTGAAGAGAATTTCACAATCATTTCATCTGCTTCAGCGCTTCTTCCACGCTCAACACAGGAAGTTTACAGGTTTTGTTGCGGCATACATAAATGGTGGTTTGCCCTTCCACCAATTTGTTTTTCAATAGCGGAAGAGTGCCTTCGGTTTTACCTCCAAGAAGCAGAACGTGGGGAAGAAAATGCGAGTCCAGTTCTTGCCGTATTTTTTCAAAATCATTTCCAACAATGGCGACCTCATAGGGTTCTTCCGCCAGCCAGCACGCCAGCGAAGCCCAGTTGGCATAATAGGGGGCATGCTTCAACAGGTCGGATTTTATATTATGGAACATCTGCGAAGCCGTTTTGAGGTAGTCTTCATTATAAAACAATTGCCCCAGCACAAACAGGTTTTTTGCCATCACTGAATTGGAAGCCGGCATCACGTTGTCGCTGAGCTCCATTTTGCGTGCGATGAGTTCTTCATGCTGTGTGGAAGTGTAATAGAACATGCCGCTTGTTGGGTCAAAAAAATGCTGAAGCACATAATCAGTCCATCGTTTTGCCTGACTAAGCCATTGTTCATCAAAAGTGGCTTCGTAGAGAGCAATGAACGCGTCAATCGCATAAGCGTAATCATCAAGAAAGCCGTCAATGGTTGCCCTGCCGTTTTTGTAATTGCGGAACAGCTTGTCACCGCTTGCAGCTTTTGTCAGGATAAACCGGGCGCTGGCAAACGCCTTCTCCAAAAAATTCTTTTCACCGAAAACACGGGAAGCATCGGCATAGCCCTTCAGCATCAGCGCATTCCATGATGTGAGAATCTTATCATCCAGCCCGGGGCGAGCTCTTTTTTCGCGCTCATTGAACATTTTTTTCTTCAACTCATTCATCGTTTTGCTCAACTCTTCAGGGGAAAGACGGTATTCTTCGGCAATTTTCAATTCATCCTTTTTCCTGCGCAGCACGTTTTTTCCATCTTCCCAGTTGCCGGGTTCACTTACATCGTAGTATTCCATAAAAAGCGGAGCATCATTGCCCAGTATTAGTTTGATTTCGTCTGCAGTCCATACATAAAATTTTCCCTCCTCCCCTTCGCTGTCGGCATCCAGCGAAGAGTAGAAACCGCCCTCGCCTGAAGTCATCTCGCGTTCAACCCAGGTGAGCGTTTCATACACCGCCTGCCTGTACTGCGGTTTTTTTGTCAGTTGCCAGGCATGCGCATACAGGCTCACAAGCTGCGCGTTGTCATACAGCATCTTTTCAAAATGCGGCACATGCCATTCGTCATCCACCGAATAGCGGGCGAAGCCGCCACCGATATGGTCGTAAATGCCGCCATTCATCATATTGTCAAGAGTAAGCTGCACGGCTTTGTGCGCATCTTCTTCATGGGCGAAATGGGAATAAGCCAGAAGAAACTCATAGTTAACAGGCATCGGGAATTTGGGAGCACCCTGCCGTCCCCCTTTGCGGAAATCCTGCGTGATGATAAGCTGCCGGTAAGCCGTGTCAATGTCATTTTTTGTGACGGAAGTTGCGGGTGCTTTTGCGGAAATCAGCTCCACGCTTCGTATGCCCGCCTGCAATTGCCGGGCATACTGTTCAGCTTTTCCAGGGTCTTTTAGGTAGTAATCATGCACCTGCTGCAGAACATTCACCCATTGCTGTTTCGGGAAATACGTTCCGGCATATATCGGGCGCCCGTCAGGCAGTGCGATGGCATTGAGGGGCCATCCTCCACTGCCATTTATCAGCATGCTGGCGTTCATGTAAATCTGGTCAATATCGGGACGCTCTTCCCGGTCAACTTTGATGGAGACAAATTTTTCATTCATCAGGCGTGCCACAGCCGTGTCTTCAAACGACTCATGCTCCATCACGTGGCACCAGTGGCAGGCGGCATAACCGATGCTGATAATCAGCAGCTTGTTTTCTTTTTTGGCTTTTTCGAGCGCCTCCTTTCCCCAGGGATACCAGTCAACAGGGTTGTGCGCATGTTGCAGCAGATACGGACTGCTTTCATTAACAAGATGATTGGAGAAGGGATGTTCCTTATTCATGTGTTGGTTGTTTTGGGCATTGGTGCAGGAAAAAAACGACTGGAAAGAGGAAAATGCAGCAACGGCAGTTAATAAGAAGAAACGGCAGCGAAATATATTCGGCATCTATTTGGAGTAAAGTTCTGGAGTTTCCTGATTTTTTTCATTCCGGGTGCCGGGAGCAATTAGGAAACTGGCATAGCTCATTGAACCCGATTTGCTTTGAAAATATCCCTTAATTACCGCCTTTTGCTTTCTGAGCGGTTCAAAGATACCATTCGCCATAGCATAGTTGAAGAATGCAGGCACGCCAAAAAATCGGTTGAAGATGATGAATAATTTTTCGCACGATGATTTCTCATCCGTTGCCTGAAATTTTGACTGCTTAGCATCCTTTTTGCTAAGGCTTCAGGTGAAACAAGCGAAAAACGAATTATGAAAGAATATCTTATTCTTATTTCGGCTGTTGACAACCGGCTTATCATCACCCTCAATGATAAAGAAGTGTATGACAGCGAGTTGAGTCACAAGCCATTGATATTCGAGCCTCCGCTGCAGCTTCCCATTACGCATTTATTGCAGCCGGAAGGCGACAATCTGCTCACCTTCGATTTTTACAATGGCGGAATTACTGCAACTGATATCGAGCACAGTAATCCTTATCACTTTGAATATCGCATCGTTGAGAGGAGTACGGATGATATTGGTGGTCACCGGGATAAAGACGTTGTGCCCCGCGTTATGTTGAAAGACGTCAGCAAGCCCTGCATCTGGCTGACGCCTAAGCGGTATTCAGTGAAGAAAGAAGGTGAAGCCTTTGTTTTTTGCGAGGTAAAGCCGGCATATCAATCATGACGGAGAGGGTGAGCGAGGGTTAAAAGCTGATGCTCTTGAAATAATTCTCAATCAACTGGCGGTAGAAGGGTTTCAGTGCGGGGGGGACGGTTTTGTACAGTTGTATTTCGGCTTCGCGCTGCCGGAGGTATTCTTCCAGGGAAGGAGGTGTTTGGCGGGCGATTTCATCAGCCGTTTTCGATTCGCGTTTTTCATCCTGCTCACGCTCGCGGATGGATTGTTCCACATCGAGCAGGCGGGTGAGTATTTCCTGCTGGCGTTTCTTCATCTCTTCGGTGTATTGCTTGTTGTAGAGCTCGGTTTCGGTTTTGTTCATTTCTTCCATCAGCTTTTCCAAATCACCCAGGCTGCCATCGCTGTTTTCCTCCTGGTTCAATTTCTTCAGCGCTTCGCGAATCGCAGCCTGCCTTGCCGCCTGTTCAGCCAGTTCTTTGCTCATGCCGCCTTTGCCTTTGTTGCCCTGAGGACCTTTTTTCAGCGATTCCTGCATCTGGGTTATCTGGTCGTTGAGTTGCTGCTGCAACTGGCTGAGCTTGGGTGTGGGCATGCCTTTGCCTTTCTTCTGGCACATCTGCGAGCCGGGCATTTGTGATGCCATCTGCTGCTGCATCTGCTGCAGCGTTTCGCTCAGCATCAGGGCGAGGTTGTTGAAACCTGTCATCACGTATTGCTGATGCATAGCGGCTTCCTGCTTCTGCCGCTGAGCAAGTTCGTCAATGCTCTTCTCGATATTGCGGCTCACCTCCGCCACTTCCTTGTTGATGAAGGTTTGCAGCTGGAACACGCGTTTGCTGAGGGCGAAAAGGCTGTCTTTCACCATTTCGGTGTCGTCCTTGATGTCTTGCTGCTTCTTGGCAAGCGAAACGTATTTGGGGTCGTTGATGCTCACTTCCTGCACCTGCTTCATCAGTTCTTCCTGGTCAAATGAAAGTGTGACGAGGTTTTCAAGCAATTGGCGGATGGCTTCCATGTCCAGTTCCAGCTCTTCGAGTTGCATTTGTTCCATCATTCGCGCAAGCTGGTCTGACATTTCCTGCATTTTTTCGGCAGCCTTCTGCTGGCTTTCCGATGCTTTTTTGTTTTTGTTCTGCTGAATGTTTTCCGAGCTTTTGCTCATCTCCTGTTCCACCTGCTTTGCATCCTCTTTCGTGTCGTTGAAGGCATTTTCATCGCCCAGTTCCTTTTTGATGTCTTCCAGCTCCTTCAGCGATTCCTGTACTTGGTCAAACTCCTCATTGAGCTTTTCCTGCTCTTTTGAAAGCTCATCGCTGCTTTTGGATTCGTTTTTGGTTTCTTCGCTCAGCTTTTCCTGTTTCTTTGCCAGCTCTGTAAGGCGGTCAATAGTTTCTGAAAGCTTCTGCTCGAATTCCAGCTTTTTGAAAAGTTCGAGCATCCGGTCAAGCTCGTTTTCCAGCTGCTCTTGGGTAAGCTCGAAATCCTTCAGGTTTTCCATCATCTCGTCAAGATTCATTTCGTCCAGCAGCGAATTCAGCTTGTCGAAGAGCTCTTTCATTTCAGGCGTCAGCACTTCGTTGAACAGCTCCTGCAGCTTCTGCTGTTTCCGCAGGATGTCTTCATTCATGTTCTTATATTCCTGCTGCCTGCTGATGTTGTTGTTGAACTCTTCCTGCATCTGGCGGATGGCTTCTTGAAGGCTCTTTTGCTTTTCCAGCAAATCCTCGATTGATTTTTTGTCTTCCCAGGAAAGATTTTTTTTCTGCAATAGCTTCTCCTGTGTTTCCTGAATCTCTTTCCTCAGCTCATCGGCTTTGGTGATGGATTTGTCAAGGTCATTCTTGAGTTCTTCATTGCTTTGCCGGGTTTCTTTCTCCAATTGTTCCCGCGAAGGCAACTTGTATTGCAGCACGGTGGAGCGGGTGGATTTACTGCCGTGGATGCCGTCATTATCCCACACTTCGAAGAAATAAATCAAGCCTTCACCCGGCTGCAGGCCGAGGGTGCTTAAATCCCAGTAGTGCGAGAACTGCGAATACTGCCCCTTGGTGAACGGAACCGGAATAGCGGTGTATTCGCTGCTTTCCTCTCCGTTTTCCTTTTGGATTTTGTATTTAAGCTGGAGCTTCGACAGTCCATAGTCGTCCGATATTTCTCCCATGAAATAGAGGTATTTCAGCGTAGCCGAATCTTCCAGGGGCTGCACGCTGATGCTGGGATGCATGTCAGGCACCACGGTAATGGAGTATGTAATAGAGTCGGCATCCTTGAGGTGTTCGTTGGAAATCTTTACGGTGTAATACCCGCTCAGCATCAGGACTTCATCCAGTATGAAAAGTGCTTCACCCCTGCGGACGGCAGCAGCTTCCTTGCCGCTGAAGCGGAAGATAATTGCACTCGTGCTTGAGGTGTTCAACTCCCACTGCGCCTTGGTCCCTTCGGGAACATTCAGGTCGCCAATGTTTCTTAGAATTTCATCTTTCTTGCCCGTATAGGCAGGGTAGTCAAGCTTCACATCGAAATTCACTATCATCGGCTTGGGCATTACTTCAATCGTGTAGGGCTTGGAGTCATAGCCCGCAGCGGTGAGCACAAACTCCTGATTCCGCTGAAGGTTGATGAAGTGGTATTGATATTCCGCTGCATTCTTCTTCTGCATCTTGTAAGCGTATCCTTCCACCTTGATGAAAACATTTTCAGGAAGCACATTACCCTTCAGGGTGACATCCAGCACCAAATCTTCAAACTGCATGACCCGCAGCGATGGGTTGTTCACCGTGAATTTGAAAGGAGCCGGCTTTTCAAATGAAGTGCTGTTGTGGATGAGGCGCGTGGTGCCGTCTTTGATGATGTCGGGTGCACCAATCATAATTGCGAGAAAAACCAGCACCGGCAAAATCAGGTAGCGAAGGTATCTGCGGTTTTTCCCCAAATCAATTGCCGATGCGAACGGCACCAGCCTGATGCTTTCGATCTTTTGGTTGATGCTTGCTTCGATGAGTTCTTTCTCAGCAAGCGTTTCGGACTGTTTTTTCAGTTGCAGGATATTCAGCAGCCTGTCCTGCACGCTGGAAAAGTGAGTGCCGATAACCTGGGCAGCCTGCTCATGGCTGATGATTTTTCCCAAGCGGTAAAAATGAAGCAGGGGCTCTGCAACCAATTTATAGAGAAGCGCAGCGCTGCCTCCCAGGAATCCGAAGAATAAAATTTTTCTGCCTGCCGTAGAGAGGTAATAATTGTATTCAACAACATTCAGGATAATGAAGGTGGCAAGAATAATCGCGGATGAATAGATAAGCCCCCGAAGCAACCGGTTGAGGTAATGCTTGCGGATAAACTCGTCAAGCTTCCTGATAAGCAGATTGTAATTGTCAGCCATGTGATTCAAGGTACCCCCCCCTTAAGATAATATACAAACGCAGCTTGGTAAAATTAACGCTAATCGTCTGGAGTCATTGCAGAAGAAACCTGCAGGGGGGGTTGCAGGACAACATTGTATGGCTGTTCCATCGTTTCACTTTGCGCTGATATGCTGCGATGGCGAGGGTTTGCGATTGGATAGTGCGATTGCAGGGAGAAGATGCAATTTGTCCTGCATCCTGCGAACCCTCTTCAAGCGCCTCCGGAGCTTTTGTATATTTGCACCCGCAGCAAGTTCGGAACGACATGGGACGCATATTCGAGAAGCGCAAGCACAAGATGTTCGCCCGCTATGACCGGATGGCGAAAGCTTTTACACGCATTGGGAAAGAAATTGCCATAGCCGTGAAGCAGGGAGGACCCAATCCCGATTACAATCCGCGCTTGCGCCTGGCTATTCAAAACGCGAAAGGAGCCAACATGCCTAAGGACCGCGTGGAGGCAGCCATCAAGCGGGCGTCATCAAAAGATGAAAAGGATTACCAGGAAATCACTTACGAAGGATATGGTCCCCATGGCGTGGCGATTGTAGTGGAAACGGCTACCGATAATCCCACGCGAACTGTCGCCAACATCCGCATGTATTTTAACAAATACAACGGCTCGCTTGGAAAAACCGGCTCCCTTGATTTTCTTTTTGAACGGAAAGGCGTCTTCAAAGTCGCAAAGGGCGATTTCAACATCGAAGAGCTGGAGCTGGAGCTGATTGACCACGGGCTGGAAGACCTTGCCGTTGATGAAAACGAAATCTACATCTACACGGCATTCGCTGATTTCGGCAAAATGTCAAAAGCGCTGGAGGAAAGAAAGCTCAACGTGATTAGCGCTGAGAAGCAGCGCATCCCGAACAGTTATGTGGAGGTGCCGGAATCCCAGCAGGATATCGTTATTCAACTGATAGAAAGCCTTGAGCAGGACGATGACGTGCAGCATGTGTATCATAACATGAAGTGAGAGTAATCGGAGGTTTTTATGGCTTGATAATCAAAGTAGAGGGAGCGTTGGCGAGCCATAAGTTTTGGCTTTCCACCAGTTTTCTCCAGCTATTGAAGCTGATAATCATCAAGTCCTGAATGGAGAGAAGCGTTTTATCAATGGTTCGTTCACCAAGGAGAATAATTCTGTGGGGCATCAACGAAACGATGCTGTTTAATTCTTCTTTCACCACAGGGTCTTTTTGAACACCGCCCAAAACAAGTATATTGATGGTTATTTTATCATTCCGTACCAGCTGTTTGATATAGCTGGTTAAAAACAGGTCGGTACGGCTGAGCAGGGGAACCAAAACGGTATCTACTTTTGAAAAATCCTTGTCTATGAAAATACCTACCGAACAGCGGCTTTCGTCAATGAATTCCATGATATTTTCACTCAGCAGGGAGTCATCTTTTAACCATCTTTCTTTGCCTGTGATGGTTTCAATCAGCTTCTCCGGCTTGAGCGCCCGTGCGGTGAATCCCAGGATATTGCCAAGAAATGTTCCTTTATAAAGGGATGGTCCAACACCCACCAACAGCATGTCATAATCTCCGTGATTAACCGTGTTTAGAATTTCCTTGTTGACATCATGTGAGATTTTGAAAATGGGAGTCACATTGATGCCAAGCGACCTGGCTTCCTCGTTGATAGGCTGAAAGCTTTCTTTTTCGAACTCTGCTGCTGCAAATGGGTTGATGTCGGGATTGGGATGCAGATGCAACGTTGTGATGGCAGGAATTCCATTTTGCGATTTTGACAGGTAGCTCGCCAACCGTAACAGTTTCTTCCCCTTTACGGGATTGGCAAAAGAAATCAGAATCTTCATGCCCGCGGATGCCGCTTCAACCGCCACCTCGGCAATTTTTTCCGGCAGGAATTTTTCAATAATTACTAATGCGGGTCCTGTCATGAATGTAGTTGCAAGAGCCATCAGCACCATCATTGCAAATATTTCGGGTGAGAGTACGCCAATGTCATATCCGATATTCAGCACCACTAACTCCATCAACCCTCTGGTATTCATTAATGCCCCAATAGAAAGACTATCTCTCCAGCTTTGCCCTATGACTTTTGCTGAAAAGGCGCTGCCGCCAAATTTCCCTGCAATTGCCACCAGGATGACCAATCCGCAGGTGTTCCAAAGATGCGGCTCGTTGAGCAAACCTATCTGTGTTCTTAATCCGGTGAAGACAAAAAAGAGCGGAAGCAGAATCACCAGTGCAATGTCTTCCACTTTGTTGATGAGGATTTTCCGGAAGTTGACATTGGGCGGCATGATAACTCCGGCAAAAAAAGCCCCGAACAAAGCATGAATGCCGATAATTTCAGTGAGATAGGAAGAGCACAGCAGAATCAGAAAGGATGCTGAGGTAACCGTTGGACCTAATGTTTCTTTATTAGAATAAATTTCTCCTACTCTTTTCAGGAACGGGCGTATGATGTTTACCATCACCACTATATAAGCGATAGCCATAACAATGGTGAACAGCGCGCCTGTCAAATCACCGGCTTTTACGATGGCAATCACGGCAGCCAGCAGACACCATGCGGTGATGTCGTCAGTAGCCGCGGCAGTAATCGCAATCGTGCCCAATCTTGTCCGGGTGAGCCCGCGTTCCTGGATGATTCTTGCAAGAACCGGAAATGCCGTGATGCTCATAGCGATTCCCATGAACAAGCTGAACGAGAGAAAACTGACATTTGCCGGTGAAAATTCGAGGTACAAAAAATAGGATAGCCCTATCCCGAGTGCAAAAGGAATCACGATGCTGGCATGGCTGATTACTATGGCATCTTTAGCTTTGGTTTTCAGGACGTTCAAATCAAGCTCCATCCCGATGACGAACATGAAAAATATCAGCCCTACTTGACTCAGAAACTGGAGGTTTGACAATGATTGTGCGGGAAAAAGAAAATGAGAAAACTCCGGTAGGAAGGCACCTGCAAAAGAAGGTCCCAGGAAAATTCCCGCAACGATTTCACCGATAACCGTAGGCTGGCCGATTTTGTTGAATAAATAGCCGAACAGCCGGGCAGTTATAATGATGGTGATGATTTGCAGAATGAGTATGGCAAGCGGATGGGTGACATTATGTGTGAACGCCTGCCTGACCAATTCAAATGCTGAGTGCTTTGTTCCCTCCGTGATTTGTTCGGTAATCTTTTTTGCCTCATGTACTTTCCCTTCGCGTATTACCCAATACATAAATAATGAAAAAAGACCGATAGTTACAACATAGTAAATGACAATCTTTGCCTTCATCTATTTCTATCTGAATTTGATGACGATGCATATTGCTGCACCGCTTCGAATCCTAAATGTAGGAAAAAATGTTTTTCAGCCCGAGAAACCGGGTAGCGGAGGAAACTGCGAAATACTATGCCTTGCTATCTCGCCATGAAGAATAACCCGAATGAGCAATATCCATAAGAAGAGCAGCCCCCTTCCAGAGAGAAGCCCAGCCAGGGGAGAACGAGGCTTCGGGCTCCGATGCCGATACCTCCGCGTATTCCTTTATTTTCGGCAATCAGCGCCTCATCGGCATTAGCTGCGTTTGTTTTTACAAATGAATAACCCATCCATCCTGCTGTGTAGGTATCAATAAAATGATGAGGAATTTTACGCTGGATGATTTTTTCAATAACGGCATTGAGGTGATATTCGGCTTTCACTCCCGCCATCAGTTCATGATAGCGGATTTCCGGATTCACCCAACGCGTGGCGTTGATGGCTTCAAACTCGGAACGCCTGAATTGAAAATAAGTGAACATCGGACCTACCGTGAAATTTTTTGCGGCAGTTATCTCCGCAATCAGATTAAAAGGGGGGGTTGCCACTTTCCTGCCGGAGAACATGTAATTATTCAGATGCAGGGTGATGCTGCCTGTTTTTTTAAAAAAAGGAATTTCATCAGTTCCGTTTGTCTGTTTCCGGATTTGTGCCAATGATAGGAGCGGAAGCATCAGGGCACCTAACCAGCAGCTTGTCATCTTCATTTTAAAAAATTACCTTAAATATAGCGAAGGTGGGCTTGGGTTATACGAAATAACGGGTGCAAAGATTATCTTTTTATTCCCGTTCCCTTAATCCTGCCGGGTGACAACTGCCTGTCAAGACCAACGTGCCGGTATTGTTGCATTGCGAGGCACTTTTGAAACTGCGGTTTCCCCTAAATAATTTATCTTTAACCATTCTTTTTTCCTGAAAAAAATTTTTTAACCTAAAGATGAAAAGACTTACCACTCTTATCGTATGTCTTGCGGCTGCCAGTTCTCTCATGCTAATCATTCTGCTGAATCAAGGACTGCTCTCCGACAAGCCTTTATCAGAACAGGAACGGCTCATGCAATCGCCTGCCTACCGACTGGCGCAGGAATACAAAAAGAAGCATGGCGAAAAAGAAGATGATGAAAAAGCCGCCCGCGAAGGGATGCTTTATCTCACCGAGATGAGAGCCAACCACATCACCGGCAAAATCAACCCGGCTGATGTTTTGCTTGCTCGCCAGCAGATGTATCAGAAGCGCGCGCAGAAAAACAAAAGAGGCATCCCGCTTAACCTGCAATGGGAAGACCAGGGTCCCGATAACGTGGGAGGCAGAACACGCGGCTTCATGATTGACCGCAACAACCCGCAGCACATCCTTGCCGGCAGCGTCAGCGGAGGGCTGTTTGTATCATACAATGAGGGCTTGTCATGGCAGCCCCATCCATCCAATGAGGTTATGGGACATTTGGGCATCTTAACCATCAGGCAGGCGTCAAACGGAGATATTTACATCGGCACAGGCGAATCGTTTGCGCCTGTTCTTTCCGGCATCCCCACTGATTTTGGCGCGCCCGGCTTTATTGGCGAAGGCATTTACAAATCCACCGATGGCGGACAGACGTTTTTCCATCTTTCATCCACCACGCCCTCCGTCAGCAACTCAAACACGGCAGATTGGGCCTACGTGAATGAAATAGCTATTGACCCGAACAATCCCCAGCGGGTGTATGCTTCCACTAATAACGGCTTAAAA
>DATLYB010000111.1:0-3865 GCA_035575215.1 Chitinophagales bacterium | reverse complement strand
TCCTCTTCCCGGATAGTCACGCACTGAATCGGAACTGACAAGGCATCTTTTCTTAAATCGGTTTTTATTTCTGCCGTGGCGGACATGCCCGGCTTGAACGGAAACGGCTTTTCAGGCGTCACCAACTCCCGGTACGATTCCGGCAGGATGCTGATTTTCACGGTGAAGTTGGTGACCTGCTCGGTGGTGAGCACATTGCCCGTGTTAGCTGAATTGGCAACGCTTTTCACCACGCCCCTGAACTCCTTGTCGATAAACGCGTCCACTTCAATAGCTGCCGTGTCGCCCACGCTCACCCGCGTAATGTCGTTTTCGCTCACGTCAACCCGCACTTCCATCTTGCCGAGGTCGGCAATCGTGAGCAACTCGGTGCCGGTAAACTGCACGGTGCCCACCACGCGCTCGCCTTTCTTCACATTCAGCCTGGAGAGGATGCCGGCCATCGGGGCATAAATTTTTGTCTTGGTGAGGTTGTCCCTTGCTTCTTTCAAGCCGGCTTCCGCGCTCTTCACGCTGTATTCTGCTGCCTTCACGCTCTCATCAGCGGCATTCATTTCGCCTTCCGCTGTTTTAAACGCAGCAACGGCATTGTCGAAATCAGCCTGCGATAGAACCTTTTGTTCGTAAAGCTTCTTGTTGCGCTCGTAGGTGCGCGTTGCATTTTCAAACTGCGCACTCATCTGTGCCTGCCTTGCTTTCGCATTTGCCAGTGCCGCCTTCGCCTGATTGAGAGCGGCTTCCGCCTGTTCCACAATTGACTGGTAGATATCCGGGCGAATGGTTAGCAGCAGGTCGCCTTTATTAATGCTGTCGCCCTCTTCAAAAAAAATGTCAATGATTTCTCCCGATACGTCAGGGCTGATTTTCACCTCCGTTTCCGGAAAAATCTTCCCGCTGGCTGAAACAGTTTCTTCGATGGTGTGGCGGCTTACTTTCTCCACCGTCACTTCCGTTACATTCGGTTGTCCGAGCCATCCTTTTTTCTTCGCAATCACGGCAGCGGTGAGCAGCACGAAGACAAAAGCAAAAATCAGCAGAAGGATGTTCCGGTTCATCAATTCAAGGTAATCGGGTTTCCAAGATAGTAATCAAGCACCTTCAGTTTGAAGATATATTCGTATTTCGATTTGATAAGCTCGCTCTGGGCTGCCGCCAGGTTGGTGCTGGCAGTGGAATACTCCAGCGTGGTAGCTGCCCCGAGGCTGAATTTTTTCGTCACGTATTCAAATGATTTTTCGAGGGCGGATACACTGTTTTTAGACGCCTGATATTTCTGGTAAGCCGCCTTGGCGTCAGCATACGCGGCATACACGTCTGACTTGAGCCGGTCCTGAACTGTTTTAAGACTGTATTTCGCCTTCACCGCCTGCAATTCCATATTCTTCACCGCCATCCTTGTCTGCATGCTGTTAAAGATGGGAACGGTGAGCCGTAAACCCAGCGTATGATTCAGGTTGTCGCTGTATTGTCCAAGAAACGGAGCGTCAACATACACAGGCGTGGTGAAATCATATAATGAGCGAACGGGAGTCAGATTGGCGTCATCTACGTAGCCGATGACGGGATTTTGCTCGCTGATTTCCGCGTCAATCTTCTTTGCGATGCTCGAATGGTTGGTGCGCAGGCTGTAATAAAGTGAAAGGCTCGGAAAATAAAGCCCCTGCGCGGCACGCCACCTGCGTTCTGCACTCAATACCGAATAATTGGCGCTCTTGACAGAGGCTTGATTGTTAAGCGCAGTCGTGTAAACGTTTTCGGCATTCAGTTCATTTAAATAAGCCGGAGCGGTTACGGTCACTTCCGGAATTTCCACGTCAAATGCAGCGGGTTCTTCCAATTGCAGCAGCAAGGCAAGATTCAGCTTCGACAGCTCGATGGCGTTTTTTGAAATGATGAAGGCAAGGCTGTCGGCAGCCTGCTGTGCCTGAACATCGAGCAGGTTGCCTTCCGGCAAAACCCCTGCGGCAACGAGCTTTGAGGTTTGTTCAACTTGCTGTGCTGAAAGCTTCAGGCGCTCTTCGGCTTTTTTATTTTCCTCATTACTCAGCAGGATTTGCAGAAATGCAGAAGTAATGCTGAGTGAAATACTGCTGGCAACATCTTCGGTGGCATATTGGCTGGATAACACATCATATTTGCTTTGCTTCAGCGCATTGACCTTGTTCAGCCCGCTGAAGAGGGTGACACCGCTTGAAAGCGAAACTGAACTGGTTTGAATCTGCTGGGTTACGAAATCATAGGTGGTGGGGTCAATGGAACGCCCGAAATTGACTCCGTAAGACAAGTCGCTGTTGAGGTTGGGATAAAAATCCGCCTTTGCCTGTGTGAGCTGATTCTTTGCAAGACTTTGGCTGATTTGAGTTTGCTTTACCTGCAGGTTGTTTTCCTTTGCATGCTGAATGCATCTTTCAAGGCTCCATTTTTCCTGAGCTGTTGACGGAAAACTTGCCAGCGCAATGAAAAATGGAATTACTATCCTGTTCATGCTCGAAAAACGGCTTGGCAAAAGTAAAGGATTTTGCGGTAGAGGGAGATGACCGGCAATGAATTGAAACAAGATTTCGATATTTCGGAAATGATTTCACAAAACCGCCACATCCACTTCATGCAGGAAGCCCTGAAAGAGGCTCAAAAGGCTTATGCTGCAGAGGAGATTCCAATCGGTGCGGTGATTGTACTGAAAGACCGCATCATCGCCCGCGCACATAATCAGGTGGAAAAGCTGAGTGACGCCACCGCCCATGCCGAGATGATTGCCATCACCGCAGCCTCCGGCTATCTGGGAAGCAAATTCCTGGATGAATGTGAAATGTACGTCACCGTGGAACCTTGTCTGATGTGTGCCGGAGCGCTGTATTGGAGCCGAATCGGCAAAGTATATTATGGCGCCTCTGACAACCGCTTCGGCTACACGCGAACAGATAAAAATATTTTCGGAAAAAACATCAACGTGCAGCGCGGCATCTTGGCGGATGAATGCTCGAAGCTAATTTTGGAATTCTTCCGGAAGAAACGGGATGCGGATGGATTGTTCAAATAGCGCGCACACGCCAAAAGATGAAAAAAAATATTCTGTATGCTGCTATTATCCTGCTGATGACAGCAGCCGTCATTCTCATTAACCGGAGCAAGCGGGAAGCGGCAAAAATCACAACCGACATGGACTTCACCGTAGCAAATGTCAGTGAGGTGGACCGAATTGTTCTTTCCGACAAGAAAGATACTGCCGATTTAAGACGGGAAGCCGACCATTGGAAAATCAACGGCAGATACCGGGTGATGCAGCCTAAGATAAACGTGCTGCTTGAAACGATTCAGAAAGTATCCGTCTATTCGCCCGTTTCGAATGTCAGAAAGCCCGCAGTGATGAAGGAGTTTGAGGCAGGCGCCACAAAAGTTGAGATTTACCGCACAGGAGAAAATAAGCCGTTCAGAACATATTACGTGGACGGCACTACCGAAGACAGCAAAGGCACCTATATGCTGATGGAGCTCGAAGGCAGGAAAGCCGAAAAGCCTTACATCATGCACATTCCGGGATTTGTTGGCATCCTCAACGTGCGCTACTTCACCGATGAAACCGAATGGCGCGACACCAATATTTTTGATTACTCAATGGAAGAGATTAAACAAATTACGGTGCAGTATCCGTTGCAGCCTGAAAATTCTTTCTACATTCATGCGCTGAGCGAAGATTCATTTGAAGTTAGCCAGGTGGGAAATCTGAAAACCATAAAGCCGGCAGCAAGAATTTACAAGGAAGGAGTCGTGAAGTACCTTTCGTCATTTGAATTTCTGAATGCCGAAGCTTTTGACAACCTGAACCCAAAAAAGGACTCGGTGAAGAATTCACTGCCGTTCGCTT
>DATLYB010000110.1:0-3333 GCA_035575215.1 Chitinophagales bacterium | reverse complement strand
GTTGCCGGCTTGATGGAGAGACGCAACGGTCCGCCTTCAGCCGATAGGGTCACCGACTGGTTTTGGTTGCGGTCATTTGCGCGGACGGTTCTGGTGAGCAGTGTGCCGGCTACCACGCATGTATCATTGAACTCACTGATTTGAGGCGGGTCGTTGGCACAGTCTTCTACGATAATCTGCATGTCACGCAATACGGTTCCGATAGGGATGCTGTTGCGATATTCGGTGATGAGGATGGCAATGTTATAGGTGCCTTTTCGCTGCGGGGTTGCCCAGATAATTTCACCGGTCACTGCATTAATGGTGAACTGATTATTGATTCCGGGAGCTATTTCATCCGGATATTGATAATTGGGAACGGGAAAACCTTGCTGCCACAGAGGCTCCACCAGTTGATAAGAGAGGCTGTCACCGTCAGGGTCGAAAGCCGTTGGGTTATGAAAAAAAGTGTCATTCACACAGGCAAAGTCAATCGGAGGATATAGCAGGATGGGAGAATTATTCAATCCTACGAAGGTGGGGTTGAAAATCCGCAGGGTGTCTTCAATGTAAAACTGAATGTTGACGGAAGCACCGCCATTGATATTGATGATATCAGCAATGCGGTTGGGGTCAGTCACTGAGATGATGTAAAAAGGAAGCGGTCCAGCGTAGGTATGGGGGGCTGAGGCATACTCGTTGTACTTGATGTCGTGATTGCCCGGCAGGATAACTCCCTGCGGAACGCCATTGGCGCCCACCGGTCCGTTGCTGCGAAGCACTTTTTCAAAAGTGCCGTCACCCCAATCGAGGGTTAGCGTGTCGCGGTCAGCCTGGGTGCTGCTGGCTTTTGTATAGGTGATAATGGTAACCTGAAAGGTGAGGTATGACAAGACACGGTAGCGTATTTC
Organism: Chitinophagales bacterium; assembly: GCA_035575215.1. GTDB lineage: Bacteria > Bacteroidota > Bacteroidia > Chitinophagales > CAIOSU01 > DATLYB01. The sequence goes on along the minus strand of DATLYB010000110.1, from coordinate 2,443 downwards.
CCCTGCCCGGTTGTGGGTGGCAAACGAGTTGAAGAAAGCCAGCAAGAAAAAAATTAAAACAGTGGAACCCCGCTTCATTGGAATGTGACGCAAATTATTTATTACGCCCTGAAAATTAAAGTTAATCCAAAACAAGAAGTAACTAAATGGAGGAATAACGTTTATCATCAACAAAAAATGATGCCGTGGAGATTCAAGTTTTGAATTAGCTGGGGCAGGTGCTGGTTTCAAAACTGTTTCAGCCGGCTGCCGGAAATGTGCAGGCGGGTCTGCCGTTGAATCACCAAGTTGTCGCGGGAAGATAATCCCGGAACTTGTTTTCTTTGCTTTCAGTTTCCCTCATATATAGTAGCTTTACTCCAAGCCTTCTCGAATCAATTGCATTACAGTTTTCCCGGTTCGAATTGCGAAAGGCGTGGTTGCTATATGACAATTTTCAAAAGTGTCATTCGTCTTTCATTTGTGTGCGGAGCTACCGTGATTTCTCTGAGGAGTCCTGCTACAGCCCAAACCCCAACGCTTGTTTACCCCAAAAATCAAATCGTCACTGCTGACACAAATCTTGTGCTTGAATGGAATGTTTTTCCGGGAGCATCCGGCTACCATCTTCAGATTGATAACACCACCGCTTTTTCTTCGCCTGTAGCGGAAAACCCCAACATTTCAGCAGCAACTACAACTTTTGCCGCAACGCTTTCATCCGGACAAAGATATTTTTGGCGTCTGAGGGCTAACACCGCCAATGGCTTCACTGGATGGTCGGCTGTGTGGTCGTTCACGGTCTTTTCACCGGCTGATGCCAACGTGACCACCTGGTATAAAGCTGATTTTGGAGTAAGGAAAGACTCCAACGGCAGGGTTTATCAATGGGATGATGCAAGCGGCAACGGCAACCACATGGTGCAAACCGCTGATGTGCTGAGACCGTTGTTTGTTGACTCTGCCGCTGAAATCAATAACTATCCTCTGGTTCGATTCGATGGCACGGATGATTACCTGACCTTCACCGTTGCCCTCACCTCCATCGAGACCGTTTTCTGGGTGGTGATGGAAGACCCGGATGCAACCGTCTTTTATCGCTCGCTGCTGGGCGATATGACCGAAGAGCCGCATTTTCACCGCGGATGCTGCGATGACGGCTTCCCGGGAACAGTGCGCTACATTTATGACAATGAGTTTCCAAGGTTAACCGGCAATGTCCGGAACGGAACAACTCGTGTCAACGGAGTGGAAGTGATTCCGCTCACCGTTGACGTTCCGAAAACAATGTGCATCATCAGCACGCAGACTGTCGGTGATGCCAAAGCTGAGAATTTCTCCAATGACAGGAATATTGATGGCGGAAGAAGAGTGTGGGATGGCGACCTTGCCGAGCTGATTTTTTTCAACGAACGCCTGAATGACTCCCTTACGAATCTGGTCTTTGAGTACCTCAGCTACAAATACGCCCCGCCTGTCAATTTAGGAGCCGATCGGATCGAAAGTTACAGGCTCTGCGATACGATTGCCCTTTCGGCAGGCGCTTATTACACCACCCTCAACTGGTCAACCGGCAGCACGGGGAGTGCCATAACAGTCACCCAACCCGGAACGTACCGGCTTTCTGCAGTGAACCAGTTCGGCAGAACAAGCAGCGATTCTGTCACCGTTCAGTTCGTTTACCCTGCTGTCATTCAGTCCCGTTCGATTTGCCATGGCGACTCCATTGTCTGGAACACCGGATTGAGCGGCAACTACGCATTCCAGTGGCAGGATGGAAGCACCGGCTCCAGCTACACGATTCGGAATGAAGGCGACTATTGGGTGCGCATAACAGATACCACCGGTTGCAGCTTGCAGACTCCCACCGTTCATATTGACCTCGATTCGTTTGCCATCATGGCGAGCCTGGGAGATGACACTACTGTTTGCCGCGGACAAAACATCGGGTTGGTGAGCGGGGCGGAACAGGCTGAAAGTTATTTATGGAGCACGGGCAGCACCGACAGCGTCATCGCAATTAATTCGGCAGGAAGCTATTCGCTGACAGTGACGGATGCTGCCGGATGCGTCAAGAAAGATACGATTGATGTTTTGGCGGGTGCGGATGCTCCGAGCGCAGACTTCAGCGCGCCTGCAGTATGTGATGGGCTGCCAACCCTTTTCACTGACCAATCCACGCCCGCAGCCGGCATCATTGCTTGGTCATGGGATTTTGGTGACGGCACTACAAGCGTTGCGCAGCATCCTTCACATAATTATTCTGCGCCCGGCAGCTACCCAGTGACGCTGACGGTGACGGCCGCCAATACCTGCAAAAATTACCGAATCAAAACCGTGCAAGTCTATAACCTGCCTCAGGCTTTTTTCTCCGATTCTGTTTTATGCGTGCATGTCTCGCGGCAGTTCAACGATGAGAGCGTGCCCGTGCAGGGTGCGCCCATTACCTCATGGCGGTGGGGTT
>DATLYB010000109.1:0-9538 GCA_035575215.1 Chitinophagales bacterium | reverse complement strand
TGTGATCCGCTCCTCGGCTGTCAGTACGCAGCTCACAACTGTGATGACGCAGATGCATGTACGGATGATTCCTGTGATCCGGTATCAGGCTGTCAGTATGCAGCTCATAACTGCGATGATGCAGATGCGTGCACTGATGATTCGTGCGATCCGCTGGTGGGATGTCAGTATGCAACACACAACTGCGATGATGCAGATGCATGTACGGATGATACCTGCATCGCTGGAACTTGCCTTTTCCCACCTGTTATATGCGATGATGTCAATACGTGTACAACTGATTCATGCCTGAACGGAGCTTGCATTTTCACCCCGGTAATCTGTGATGATGGCGATGTTTGCACCGCGGATAGCTGTGTGAATGGTAGTTGTGTTTTTACCGTTATCCCAGGCTGCACGAATCCCTGCGATACGCTTCTATGTGATGACGCTGACTTATGCACCGCGGACACCTGCATGAACGGACTCTGTTTATTCACTCCGGTTATTTGCGATGACAGCACTGTATGCACCAATGATGTCTGTATTAACGGTGAGTGCGAGTTCACACCCGTAAATTTAAATGTAACTATCAGTCCCTCTTTCGATACGATAAACAAGGGGGATGTTGTTCAGCTTATTGTCAATTCAGACTCAGTTATTGCATTCTACGATTGGTCGCCTGCGCAAAGTCTTAGCTGCAGCACCTGCGAAAGCCCTATTGCATCTCCCGAAAGCACTACTCTATATACTTTAATTGTAACGGGAGCAAACGGTTGCACGGGTACGGCTGCTTCGCTCCTCGTAATTCAGGATACGCTTGACCCGAACGAGCCCTGCTTCACTTCAATCTATGTTCCCAATGCTTTTTCACCCAATGGTGACGGCTATAATGACCAATTCAATGTGATGGGAAGGGGAATTACTGAAATGCACTTGCGGGTATATAACAGATGGGGCGAATTGATTTTCGAAACCCGCAGTATGAACCTGACGGACGGATGGGATGGAACATACAAGGGTAAGCCGCTAAATCCGGATGTTTTCGTTTATCATGTGGAAGTCGTTTTTTGTGACGGCACACGACTCATCTCCGGGAGTCCATATAAAAAAGGAAGTGTTACATTACTCCGGTAAAACAGTTGCTTCAGGAAACTTGCGGTACTTTAGCAACGCGTTTAACCGGTTTCCTTTCCAACACCAGGTCCAGCACCTCCATCATCGTGTCAACATAATGAAATGAAAGTCCCTGCACATACTCCTTGTTGATTTCGTCAACGTTCTTCTTGTTGGCTTTACAAAGCACGATGTTTTTCAATCCGGCTCGTTTTGCGGCAAGAATTTTCTCCTTGATTCCGCCTACCGGAAGCACCTTCCCGCGCAGCGTGATTTCACCCGTCAGTGCAAAGTAGGGTTTCAGCTTTCTGCCGGTGAAGGCAGAAGCAAGCGATGCCATCATTGTGATTCCGGCTGAGGGTCCGTCTTTGGGTATGGCGCCTTCGGGCACATGAATGTGCACGTTGGTGGTTTCGAATACTTCGGGATTTATTCCCAGTTCCTCGGCATGTGATTTTATGAAGCTCAGCGCAGTGGTGGCAGATTCCTTCATCACATTACCGAGATTGCCGGTAAGCGTTAGCTCGCCTTTTCCTTTGCTGAGGCTGGTTTCAATGAAAAGGATGTCTCCTCCTGTATAAGTCCACGCCAGCCCGATGGCGACACCGGGAGGCTGGTCTTCCTGATAGATATCTTTGTCAAAAGTTTCAGGACCCAGTATCCTGCGGACATCTTCAATACTGACAGAGGTTTCATAGTTTTTTTCCATTGCAATTTCTTTTGCAATGGAGCGCATTACTCCCGCAATTTTGCGTTCCAGCTCACGCACTCCTGACTCACGTGTGTAGTTTTCAATTATAAACTCAATGGTTTTTTCAGGAATTCTGATTTGCCTTCCGTTTAATCCGTGCGCCTCGCGCTGCTTGGGTATAAGATGCCGTTTGGCGATTTCTATCTTCTCCTCCGTGGAGTAGCCGCTGATTTCAATCACCTCCATGCGGTCGCGCAAAGCGGGCTGCACCGTGTTCATAGAGTTGGCAGTGGCGATGAACAGCACTTTCGACAGGTCATATTCCAGTTCGAGGTAGTTGTCATAAAATTTGCTGTTCTGCTCGGGGTCCAAGACTTCGAGCAAAGCCGAAGAAGGGTCACCGCGGAAATCTGTCCCTACTTTATCAATTTCATCGAGCATGAACACGGGGTTGGATGTCTTTACCTTCTTAATCGACTGAATGATTCTTCCCGGCATAGCGCCAATGTAAGTTTTACGGTGACCGCGTATTTCCGATTCATCGTGTAATCCGCCAAGCGACATGCGCACGAATTTCCTGCCGATGGCATTGGCGATGGAGCGCCCCAGTGAGGTTTTTCCCACTCCCGGGGGACCTACAAAGCACAAAATCGGTGACTTCATATCGCCCTTCAGTTTAAGTACGGCAAGATATTCCAGTATCCGTTCCTTCACTTTTTCCAAGCCATAGTGGTCTCTATCCAGCACTTCTTTTGTCTTTTTCAGGTCTATTTTATCATCGGTGTAAATACCCCAGGGAAGTTCCAGAAGCAGTTCGAGGTAATTCAACTGTACGGAATATTCAGCAGCATTGATATTCATGCGCTCCAGCTTCGTCACTTCGCGCTCGAACAGCTCGCCCACTTCTTTGCTCCATTTTTTCTCCTTGGCTTTTTCTCGCAGGCGCTTCACCTCCTGTCCTGGACCTTCGGCACCCAACTCCTCCTGCATGGTTTTGATTTGCTGGTGCAGAAAGTATTCCCGCTGCTGTTTCTCGATGTCTGTGCGGACTTTCGTCTGGATTTTATTTTTCAGCTCAAGCAGCTGCAGTTCGGTATTGAGATGCTTGAGCACGAGGTTCGCGCGTTCCGCCAAATCGTCCACCTCTAAAATCTTTTGCTTTTCCGATAACTCAGTATTGAGATTTGACGAAATGAAGTGCATCAGAAAAGTCGAATTATCAATGTTCTTGAGCATGATGGATGCCTCCGAAGGGATATTGGGTGAGAGCTTGATGATTTGTCCCGCAAGGTCTTTGATGGAGGCGGTGATGGCTGCAAACTCTTTCTGGTCTTTGGGCGGAATGTCTTTCAATTGCTCAATCTTGGCGCGCATGAAAGGATCTTCGGATAAAATTTCCTTCACCCGGAAGCGCTGCCTTCCCTGGATTATCACTGTAGTGCTTCCATCAGGAATCTTCAGCAGCTTGATAATGCGTGCGATAGTTCCGATTTCATTCAGATCTTTTTTTTCCGGGTCTTCAATGCTTGAATCTTTCTGGGCAATAACGCCAATGATGCGGTTGGTTTTGTAAGCTTCCTTAACTGCCTTGATGGATTTGTCCCTGCCTACCGTAATGGGAAGCACCACGCCCGGAAACAGCACAGTATTACGCAGCGGCAGAATCGGCACCTCATCCGACTGTTCAGCCTTCTGCTTCTGTTCAGGTGTTTCGACTACTTCCTCTTCAATGGAAATCATTGGTAAAAACTCAACATCTTCTTCTGGAAATGGATTGTTAAACATCATCTGGTTTAATGAATTTTGAATTTGTTATACGCCATAGTCACCGTCATTTTGGCACAATATACCTGTATCTTAATGATTTCAACTAATGTGCCAAGGAAGGAAATAAGCCGAATCGCTTGGCTGGAAGTTTATTTTCTGTCAATTTAGGTCAAATATGCGTGTCAAAAGAATAGTAAGGGCTAAAACAAAAAAAGACATGAATCGCTCCCTTCTTCTTCCCCGCCCTTTGCTCCTTACCCCGATTTTTGGAGTAATCTCCGGTACGCTTCTCATCCTTTATTCCATCATCCCAAATGGCATCGGCTTATCGGAAGACAGTATCAGCTACCTTTCGGCTGCACACAGCCTGCTCGATTCGGGCAGAATGCTTGATATTGACGGAACACCCTTCGTTGCCTGGGCACCACTTTATTCAATCACGATAGCTGTGCTTGAATTCCTTCCGGTCAGAATTGAAAACGCACTTGCGGTATTCAGCATTGCTATTTACGTCCTCACCGTCATCACTTCCTGGATGTTGATTGCAAAAATCATGGAGAACGCTTTTTTCAGAATTGCCTGTCTGGCATCTTTAGTATTCTCATTCACACTGCTGCAGGTTTTTACGGTGGCACTGTCAGAGGCAGTGCTTCTCCTCATAGTGAATGCGGCTCTGCTGGCAGCATCACGGGAGAACGCACTTGACGTAAAGAATGCTCTGTTGATTGGATTGATTTGCTCACTTGCTGTTTTGCAGCGGTACGCGGGGATATTTCTGATTGTCGGCTTTACCATTTATTTTCTGCAAAAACGGGCTGCAACCGCTTTCAAAACTTTAACTTCAAGTTTTCTGCTTTTACTTTTTATTGCCCTCGCTCCAATCGCCATGTGGTTTGTAAGAAATCATACGGTTGCCGATACCCTCACGGGTTTTCGTCCATCCGGTACTGAACTTTTTACGAAAAATGTAACCGTGCTTGCAGAAACTATCACGTCATGGTTCCTTCCTGTAAAAATTCCATTGGTAATAAGACTGCCCTTATTTCTGCTGACGGTATTTGTTTTCTCCAGACTTTATTACCGAAATGATAAACGACAAACGGCAAGCATCCAATTATTAGCCATTCTGCCGGTGACCATATTCACCTATCTTCTGATACTTGTAATTGCCTATCTCTTTTTTTCATTCGAAGAGCCGCGCGACCGGCTCCTGTCTCCCATCTTTATTCCTTTTTCAATTCTCGCGTTTTATGCATTGGAAATTATTTCAAAAAGAACAATCCGCTTTTCCGTTTCGGCATTCATTTGCCTGTGGCTGGCATATCCCGTGGCAAGAACTTTCAAGCATGTGCATCGCTGGCATCTGCAAGGAGTTGATGTTTACAACAAGTCGTTTTGGAAAGATTCTGAAACCATTGATTGGCTGAAAAAAAATTCACTGCCAATGAAAATCTTCAGCAATGATGCTGCAGCGATTTATTACTTCACCGGAAAAAATTCATTCCGTGTGCCGAAGGGCATCTACAGCTTTCATGATTTTTATGCTTCGGTTGAAACCGGATGTTTATTAGTGTGGTGGACAAATCGCGATGGTTATGATTTGCAGCCTCTGCGTGATAAATTTTTGCTCAACGAAGTTGTTCGATTAAAAGACGGCAGTGTGTTCACAATACATCTCCCTCATACAGAATTATTTCGTATGCCACCCCGCCCACGCGATGAAAACAAATTGAAAAGGCAGCCGCATCCATGCGCCAGTCGGACTAACTATTCCCATCCTGCCTTTTAATGCCATATGCCAATTAAAGCACTGATTGTTTTGATGGTGTGCCGTCTCATGTTATTAAAAAGAGACGTTTCAATTCCGCTTTAAAACTGAAAGATAGCATCATAACTGGCATATTGAACCTCACGCCTGAAAAGCAAAAATCGGAAACTTCATTTTATCTAATTTTGTCCGCCTGAAAAAATGCTATGCTTATGAAAACAACATCCGATGTAATTGGCTACCAGATTATCGGTGATGACATGCAGGTAGTGGAAGTGGAACTTGACCCCGGTGAAGCCGTGCGCGCTGAGGTGGGCACCATGCTGTATATGGAAGACGGCATCGAAATGGAAACCTCAACGGGAGGCGGACTGTTCAAAGGGTTCAAGCGAATGATTACCGGTGACAGTTTCTTCATCTCCAACTTCTACAACAAGGGGACAAGCAAAAAGCGTGTATCCTTTGCTGCGCCCTATCCCGGTAAGATAATTCCGATTGATTTAACCGAACACAACCATTCGTTCCTTTGCCAGAAAGACGGATTCCTGTGTGCGGCAAAAGGCATTGACATCAACATCGCCTTCACCAAGCGCCTCGGTGCCGGGTTGTTTGGCGGGGAAGGGTTCATTCTTCAGCGCCTGGAGGGTGACGGGCTGTGCTTCATTCATGCCGGAGGAACAGTGATTAAGAAAGAACTCGCTACCCATGAAACACTGCGCGTGGACACGGGCTGTCTGGTGGCTTTCGACACCACCGTTGACTATGACATCCGATTTGTTGGCGGATTCAAAAATGCGCTGTTCGGTGGTGAAGGATTGTTTCTCGCACATCTGAAAGGTCCTGGAATTGTTTACCTGCAGAGCCTTCCCTTCTCACGCCTTGCCGACCGTGTGGCTGCCGCTTCACGTTCGGTTTTCGGAGGAAAAGAAGAATCAAGAGGCTTGGGCGGGATGCTGGGCGGGTTGATTAGCGGAGACGAATAAAGCAGTCTGGTAGTTTGTGGTTTGGAAATGAGAACCCGCTCAGGCATTAACAAACAACAAACTATGAAGCGACAAACGGCACTTTGTGATTAAAACCTGCAATCTTCACAAGTCTTACCCGATGGGGAACAAAAAGCTGCATGTCCTCAAGGGAATTGATTTGGAAATTGAAAGAGGTGAGTTCGTTTCAGTAATGGGCTCATCCGGTTCAGGGAAATCAACGCTGCTCAACATCATCGGCATCCTGGATGATTATGACGAAGGTGAATACCGGCTCGATTCTCTTCTTATCAAAAACCTGTCGCAGACAAAAGCTGCAAAATACCGCAATGAGTTTATCGGATTCGTTTTCCAGTCATTCAATCTTTTAAATTTCAAAACCGCGCTGGAAAACGTAGCGCTCCCGCTTTATTATAAAAAAGTGAGCCGCAGCAAGCGCAATAAGATTGCCATGGAATATCTTGACAAGGTGGGATTGAAAGATTGGGCGGAACACCTGCCCACTGAGCTTTCCGGAGGGCAACAGCAGCGCGTGGCGATTGCCCGGGCGCTGATTGCAAAGCCAAAAGTGATTCTTGCTGACGAGCCAACGGGTGCGCTTGATTCGCAGACATCCTGCGAAGTCATCAACCTCCTGAAAGAAGTGAACGAGCGTGAAAAGGTGACGGTTATCATTGTCACGCATGAGCATGATATTGCCGGAATGACCAGGCGGATTATCCATTTGAAAGATGGAGTGATTGACGGGCAACAGGCGTTTTGACATCAGGCAGCCGCCATTGACATGGACTTCGATAAATGGACTGAAATTTTTGAAACGCTCCGCAAAAACAAACTGCGCACGTTTCTCACCTCATTCAGCGTGGCGTGGGGAATCTTCATGCTCATCATGCTCCTTGGATTCGGCAACGGTTTGCAGAATGGCGCACGGGAAGAGTTTCAGAAAGATGCGGTGAACAGCCTCTGGGTCAATAGCGGCAAAACCTCGGTAGCTTACAAGGGCATGCAGCCCGGCAGGCGCATCTGGTTTACCAATGAAGACTACGAGCTTATCAAAAATACCGTAACAGACGTGGTAAATGTGACCACGCGCAACAACGTATGGGACGTGGGCAACATCACCTATAAAAATGAAACATCCACGTTTGACGTGTTGTCATGCAACGCAGGCTACCGCTATCTTGAAAATCTCGAACTGCTGGGCGGACGGTTCATCAATGACGATGATGTGGATGAAGCGCGCAAGGTAGTGGTTATCAGCGACATGGTGAAGAAGCAGCTCTTCAAAGACCAGAATGCTCTGGGAGAGTATATCGGCATTGGCGGCATCCCGTTCCGCGTTATCGGCATCTTTACTGACAGCGGAGGCGAATGGGACCAGCGCAGGATGTACATTCCAATCAGTACCGGCCAAAAGGTTTTCAAGCAAATCAATCGTGTGCAGCAAATCTCGATGAACACCCTTACGCTTGACACGGCTTCCTCCAGAAAAGCCGAAGATTACATCCGCAAGCTGCTGTCCGAGCGTCACAACGTGGCGCCTCATGATTTTGCCGCCATCCGCATTCATAACAATGTGGAAGAGTATCTGAAGTTTACCGGCTTGTTCAGGAACATTCGCCTCTTTGTTTGGGCTGTGGGCATCCTCACGGTGATTGCCGGAATTGTGGGCGTGGGCAACATCATGACCATTTCCGTGAAGGAACGTACCAGGGAAATCGGCATCCGCAAGGCGATGGGAGCCACCCCATTTTCCATCGTGAGGATGGTGATGCAGGAGGCGGTGCTCATCACATTTGTATCAGGATATTTCGGTTTGATATTCGGTGTGGGATTGCTGGAGCTCATCAACTTCGGTGTGGAGAAAGCAGCGATGGATATAGGATTTTTCAGAAATCCCGGAGTGGACTTCATGACCGCTTTGTCGGCAACGGGAATATTAGTGCTGGCAGGAAGCATTGCAGGATTGATACCCGCAGTAAAAGCCGCATCCATCAAGCCGATTGCTGCAATTAGGGAGGAGTAAAATAGTCAGAATTACAAGTCACATGTTCGACTTTGACAAATGGGAAGAGATTTTCGCCACCATTGCGCGCAACAAGCTGCGCACCGCTCTCACAGCGCTGGGTGTGTTCTGGGGAATAATGATGCTGGTGCTGCTGCTTGGTTCCGGTAATGGATTAAAAAACGGGGTGGAAAATAATTTCAAAGGCTATGCGGTGAACAGCATCTACATCTGGCCTCAAAAAACCACCAAGCCGCATCGAGGATTGAAACCCGGCAGATTTTATATGTTCCGAAACGGAGATTACGAGGCTTTGAAAGCGCAGGTGCCTGAAGTGGGCATCATTGCTCCGCGCATTCAGTTGGGTGGATGGCGAGATGCCAACAATATCTCGCGCAAAAACAAGAAAGGCAATTTTCAGGTGATGGGCGATTATCCTGAATACCGCCAAATTGAGGCGCTGGAAATATTGAAGGGGCGCTACCTGAATAACAATGACCTTGCAGAGAAAAGAAAAGTGTGCATCCTGGGCGAGCAGGTAGTGAAGGAATTGTTTCTGCCTGATGAAAACCCGATGGGTGATTACATTAAAATCAAAGGCGTCTTCTTCCAGGTGGTGGGCGTATACAAAACCCTGAAAACACAAGGCGAAGAAGCCGACCGGGACAGGCGCACCATCTTCATCCCGTTCACTACGTTTCAGCAGGCATTCAACATGGGCGACAAACTCGGATGGTTCGCTCTCACTTCCGCTCCCGGCATTTCTGCAGAAAAGACTGAGAAAAAAGTAAAACAACTGCTTTCCACCCGTCACAACATTTCACAGGATGACACGCGGGCAATTGGCTCGTTCAATGCAGAGCGCGAAGCGAAGCGGTTCATGGGCTTGTTCACAGGCATCAGGATTTTCATTTGGCTGGTAGGATTGGGTACGCTGCTGGCGGGGGCCATCGGTGTGAGCAACATTATGCTGATTGTGGTCACAGAACGCACTAAGGAAATCGGCATCCGGAAAGCAATGGGAGCCACTCCCCTCTCCATCATTGCTATGCTCTTGCAGGAATCCGTTTTCCTTACCTTCATGGCAGGATGGCTGGGGCTTACGGCAGGCGTGGCTTTGCTGGAGAGTGTCAGTTTCATGATGACCAAGACCGGCAATGACACCGGATTTTTTCTGAGTCCGGGTATTGATTTCGGAGTAGCAATCCAGGCAACCGTGATTCTGATTA
>DATLYB010000108.1:0-2050 GCA_035575215.1 Chitinophagales bacterium | reverse complement strand
CCTGCCGCATTCAGACGGTTAATGCCAATCAAAATCCGCTGTATTATTCCTTTCTGAAAAAGCTGAAAGAAAAAACCGGTTATGGCGTTTGCCTCAATACCAGCTTCAATCTGAATTATGAGCCCATAGTGAGCACGCCTCAGCACGCCCTTGCAACTTTTTACGCTTCCGGGCTGGATGCTCTGCTGATAGGTAATTGGTTAATTTTAAAATAGCTTGAAAACAGCAACAGAAAATCATGACAAAATACCCGGTCATGGTTTAAAAACTGCTACACGGAGAGTGCAACCATGAATTTTTTACAAAAACTCAAGCCGAAAAAATCCAACGCTGACCGGGTCAGCAAGTTTTATAATACCCACACCGACAAATTCCTCAAGGTGTATGGGGAAGTCATCCAGGCTTTCCGCACCAATAACGTCAACAACTATCTCGACTACACAATTGAAAATGCAGAATTGAAAGACGGTCAGAAAATTCTGGATGCAGGCTGCGGGGTGGGCGGACCGGCTGCCTATTTCGCTTCGAAGATGAAGGTAGAAATCGAAGGAATCACCGTTTCCGCCTACCAGGTTGAAAAATCAAAACAAGTAGTAGGCGGAAAAAATCTGAAAGGAAAAGTCTCCATCCGGCTTGGCGATTACCACCAGATGGACAAAATTTTTGGCGAAGGAATATTTGACCGTGTTCTGTTTCTTGAGTCGTTTGGACACTCCGGCAACAAGCCCCTGGCTATTGAAAAATCGTTTCGTGTTCTGAAACCCGGAGGCATCCTCTACATCAAAGACCTTTTCAAGCGGGAGCATCCCAACAGGGAAGATGGAAAAAAGATTGACAGAATCATCCGTGAAATCAATAAAGCCTACTGCTATCACGTTGCCGACCTGCATGAAGTGCTGCGCGCCATACGCAGACTGAACTTCATCATATTGTTCATGAAGACACCCGAAGTGAAACTGGACGAATTCGAGCATCTCACCATCAGCAATGATTTTCAGAATTTGTTTGACATAGCCCGCATCCTGACGTGGAACGATTACGTGTTCCCCGTTGACTTTTATGAAATCAAAGCCATGAAGCCTCCCTATGATTTGGAGAAAGACAAGCATCTGTATTTCCTGAACAGACCGGAAATCATGTCAAAACCCGAAGTTTGATTTTCCGGTTGCATTTTCAGTACCTTCAACTTCTCTGACCCGATGTGCGGCATTGTCGGATACATCCATTTTAAACGAAAAATTGAACTACCGGAAATCATCGGCATGCGCGATACCCTTCGTCACCGCGGACCGGATGATGAAGGCGCTGCGCTTTTTGAAAACGATTCAATTGCACTTGGGCACAGGCGGCTCTCCTTTCTCGACCTTTCTCCGGCAGGCAGGCAGCCGATGTGCAATGAGGATGAAACGGTTTGGATTATTCTTAACGGGGAGATTTACAATTATGTGGAACTGCGCGCTGAACTTGAAAAACATCATCATATTTTCAAAACCCGCACCGACACCGAGGTGGTTATTCACGGCTATGAGCAATGGGGCTATGAGGTGGTGAACCATCTGAAAGGAATGTTTGCATTCGGCTTGCTCGATTTAAAACGGAAGAAAATTTTCCTTGCCCGCGACCGCTTCGGAATCAAACCTCTTTATTATCATCTTGGCAGCTCGATCCTGCTGTTTGCATCAGAACTGAAAGCAATTTTGAATTCGAGGGAAATACCGCGCGAAATTGACTTCAGCTCCTTTGCTGATTATTTCACCTACCGCTACGTGCCTTCACCGAAAACAATTTGGAAGGACATCAGCAAGCTGCCCCCTGCCTGTTATTTGGCAGTGGATTATGCTGAACGGAAAACCGAGCTGAAAGAATATTGGAAACTGTCATTCGCTGACAAGCGCCAAAATGATGCGCGGCTGGCGGAAGAAGTAGGCAGTATTCTTTCAAAGTCAGTAGCCATTCATGCGCGCAGCGAGGTGCCGGTGGGTTCATTTCTGAGCGGAGGGTACGACAGCTCCGCACTGATTTACTATCTCACGCAAAACGGATTCAAGCC
>DATLYB010000107.1:0-3231 GCA_035575215.1 Chitinophagales bacterium | reverse complement strand
TGGATGCCACTTTCAATTATTACCACAACATCGGTCCCCGTCAGTTTCCGGATGCCGTTTATCCTATAATTGATGAAATAAAAAAAGTGAACGGCACCTTCATCTCGCTGTGGCACAATAACTCCCTCTGCGAAGAAAAAGAATGGTCGGGGTGGAAAAAGGTATATGAAGACATGGTAAATTACGTTTTGACCGGAGAACGATGATAAACTACCTGAACCGAAATGAGATTGATGAGAATAAATGGAACGCATGCGTACAGCATGCCGGATGCAAGCTTCCGTATGCATTCACCTGGTATCTGGACTGTGTTTCAGACCAGTGGGATGCGCTGGTGTACAATGATTATGACGCAGTGTTTCCCCTGACGTGGCGTAACAGGTTTTTCATACCTTATCTCTACCAGCCGATGTTCACGCAGCAATTGGGCGTTTTTTCGCCCAGTGCGCTTGATGAAAATGTTCTGAAATTGTTGTTGGATGCGATTCCCCTACGATTCCGCTTCATCGAAATCAATCTGAATTATCTGAACAGAGTGAAGCATGCGGGATTCGAAATCTCTCCGCGGATAAACCTGTTCCTTGATTTGAGCGCTGATTACGACCAGCTCTATCATAATTATCATGAAAATGCGAAGCGCAATCTTCATAAGGCTGTAAAACGGCAATTGCACATCCGCAGTGATTTCAGCCCCGGCATTATAACTGAATTTTTCAAGTCCCATACCGGCATAAAAATTCCCGAAATCGGTGAGTATCATTACGAGCATCTTCATGAACTGATGGAAGAGGCATTGCAGCGTAACGCGGGCAAGGTACATGGCGTGTTTGACGAAAGAGACAATTTGTTTGCAGCGGGATTTTTCATTGTTACCGATAGCAGAATCATCAATCTGCTGCCGTCAATAGATGAGGAAGGAAAGGAAATCGGTGCAGGCTTTTATCTGGTGGACTACCTGGTGCGCCACTATGCCGGCAGCGGCAGGGTGCTGGACTTTGAAGGCTCGATGATTCCCACTATCGCCCGCTTCTATAAAAGCTTCGGGGCGCAGGAGCAAACGTATTGGCACTTGCGGAGAAATGATTTGCCCCGGCTCATCCGATGGATAAAAGGGTAAGGAATTTGTAAATTCAGCCGAATTTCATCAGTCAACAATCATCAACACATGCTTCATAATCTCGGGGAGGCTAATTCCCTTGTTTCCCAATTTGTTGCTGAATTGCGCGATATAAAAATCCAAAGCGACCGGCATCGCTTTAGGCGCAACATGGAACGGCTGGGGGAAATTTTTGCCTATGAAATCAGCAAGCAACTCGATTGGGAGGAAAGGGAAATCCATACTCCTCTCGGCACTGCGCGCGGCAGGGTGTTAGCCGAACAGCCGGTGCTTGCCACTATTTTACGGGCAGGTCTTCCGCTTCACCAGGGGCTGCTTAATTTCTTCGACAATGCAGACAGCGCTTTTATTGCCGCTTACCGCAAGCACCACAAAGACGGCTCGTTCTTCATCAACCTCGAATACCTCACCTCACCGTCACTTGCCGGGCGCGTGGTGATTCTTTCAGACCCGATGCTCGCCACCGGCTCATCGCTGGTGCTTACCCTCCAGGAACTTATGCATGAGGGCGCACCCAAGCGAATACACATTGTCACTGCCATTGCCTGCACGGTGGGAGTTGATTATGTGAAGCGACATTTGCCCGATGTCATTTTGTGGACGGGAGCCGTTGATGACGAACTGACTGCCAAGGCTTATATCGTCCCGGGATTGGGTGATGCCGGTGATTTGGCGTTCGGGGAAAAGCTGCAGGAGTAAGTAATCAATGAGTCACTGCGATGGTGGCAATGCTCACGCGTGTTCCTTCAGCTTGCAATAAACTATGTGCACAAGCTTCAAGGGTTGCTCCTGTGGTAATCACATCGTCAACTAGAAGCACATGCTTCCCGGCAATATCTTTTGCCTCGCGCAGTTTAAAAACCTCTCCTACGTTTCCCCATCGTTCAAAGCGCGTTTTGCCTGTCTGTGTTTCTGTGAAGACATTCCTGCGCAGAATCTTTGCAGACCAGTCAATCCCCAGGCTTTCAGATAATCCCATCGCAAAAAAATCACTTTGATTATAACCGCGCTTCCTCTTTTTCTTTTCGTGCAGCGGCACGGGAACGATAAGGTCAATGTCATCTGCAAAGTCCGATTCTTTCAGCAACCCGCCATACATTCTCCCGAGCTTATGAGCGATTTCTTTTTTGCCATGATACTTCAATTGGTGCAGCAGATGCTGCACTTTGGTTTTTCCATGAAAGAAATACAAACCGGCTGCCCGCTGAATTTCAACTCTTCCCCAAAACAATTTTTCAACGGGATTTTCCTTTTGACGGTGATAATCCGTTTGCGGCAATTCGTATTGGCAAAACAGGCAGAGTATGTCTTCTCCTTTGCCGAGAGGTTGTTGGCAGGCTTGGCAATGGTTAGGAAAAAGCAAACCTGCGAAGTCGTTGAGGTATTCGGCAGTTATATCAAGGAGTTTCATTTGATTGGGTACCCTATTCGTGGTTTTAACTAACGAACAACTTATATGAACCCTCTGAATACCACTATGTTCCTGAAAGCTGATTTTGGAACAACTTCTCATTCACTTCCTGCACCTTGCCCACCTGTACTGCTTTTATCTTCAATTTCATCCCCGTCAGGGCTTTTCTGTTTCCCGAAGGGATGAAGATTTTTTCAAACCCCAGTTTATCTGCTTCAGAAACGCGCTGCTCGATGCGGTTCACCGCACGAATTTCCCCCGACAATCCTACTTCCCCCGCGAAACAATAATTATAAGGAACCGGCATATCCCCGAATGAGGAAAGCAGCGCGCATACCACCGCCAGGTCAATCGCGGGGTCTTCCACTTTCAAACCACCTGCGATGTTGAAGAACACGTCCTTCGTTCCGAAATGGAATCCCAATCTTTTTTCCAGCACCGCCAGCAGCATGTGCAGCCTGCGGATGTCAAATCCCGTTGATGAGCGCTGCGGAGTTCCGTACACAGCCGGAGCCACCAGCGCCTGTGTTTCAATCAGCACCGGGCGCATTCCCTCCACTGTTGCTGCAATCGCAATCCCGCTCAGCAGTTCTTCGCGCTGTGATAATAACAGTTCTGACGGGTTGCTTACCTGCCGCAAGCCGGAATGCTGCATGTCATAAATCCCGATTTCCGAAGTGCTGCCGAAACGGTTTTTGGACGT
>DATLYB010000106.1:0-5759 GCA_035575215.1 Chitinophagales bacterium | reverse complement strand
GCATGACATTACCGCGCAGGGATGGGATGCATTTCTGAAAGCGCAAAAGTCAGAATCGTGATTCGAGTCACCCCGCTAACCGATTAACCGATTCATGTTCGAGCATAAACGCCAGCCGCTGCTATCACCAAAATTGTTTTTCCGAAGGATTGCAATATATTTTTTCATCTCCACAGGCATTCTCGCTTTCTCATTATTATTGGGGATGTCCGGCTATCATTTTATCGGAGGGCTAAGCTGGATTGATTCGCTGCTCAATGCCTCCATGATTCTCACCGGCATGGGTCCGGTTGCCGAAATGAAAACCGATGCGGCTAAATTATTCGCTTCTTTTTATGCGCTTTACAGCGGTGTCGCTTTTCTCACCACGTTTGCTGTGCTGCTCGCTCCCGCCCTGCACCGCTTCATGCACATTCTGCATCTGGAAAGCGGTAATTAAAGGTTGGCGATACACTCCGCAAGTTTTCCCGCGTCTGCCTTTTCAATGGGATGAGGCGTGTTTTTCAGCATTTCAAATTTTCCGTTTGGCAATGCCTCCGCGGCTTTTTCTGATTCTTCGCGTGTCACCATCGTGTCCCGGTCGCCAAGGCAAATGGTCACGTTATTTTCAATCTCCGCAAATTCCTTTTCTGTCAGCAGCGGCTCTTTGCCGAGCGATTTCAGCATGTCGCAGGTTTTTGAGAGTAATTCTTTCCAATCAGCCGGAGCATGAAGTTTTTTCAGCGATGCCGCAAAGGCAGGATTTTTTTCCTCTATTTTTTTCGGATTGAGCTTCTCAATTTCTTGCTTCGCAGATTGTGGCGTCCAGTCGAATTTTGTTCCCAATGTGACGATGTCCCCAAGCGCGTTCGGAAACTTGCAGGCAAGCCGCAACGCCACGTATCCGCCCATGCTGTAGCCGAACACCATCGGTTTCTGCAGCTTGTTTTCACGGATGAAATTCTGCAACTGCCAGCAAAACACCTTAATGCCAAAACCTTCCTTGCTGAAAGGCTCGCCTCCGTGACCGAAAAAATTCATCGAATAAGCTTTGAACCCTTTTTTGCTCAACAGCTTGCGCAACGGCTCCAATTGCTCCTTTGAACCGATAGCTCCGTGAAGCAGGATAATGTCTTTCATAACGTCCGGGGATTTTTTGATTCGCCAAAGTTAGAAGAGTTGTCGGTAGATGACAGGGCAAATCGAATGGTTTTATATAATTACGGTGGGGTAGCGGGTAACTAATAATAGTTCAGGTTTAGAGTTTGCGGTTTAAAGTTTGGAGTTTGTTGGCAAGTTAACTGGCAAACTGACTCCAAACTGGAGAATCTAACAGCACGCCTGATACTTGAAATTTGACGGAGTCAACAGGTTGATTATGCGCCAGCCCTATCCATCTGCCGCATCCCACGGAATTTCCTTTACATTCAGGTTCTTTGCGGTCCATCGCGCAAGCACGAATAGATAATCAGACAGGCGGTTAAGGTATTTGATTATCAGCGTTTCGATTTTTTCCTTTTTGCCGAGCGCCACCACCCACCGCTCTGCCCTCCTGCAAACGCAGCGCGCAATATGGATACGGGAGACATCCGGATGCCCTCCGGGGAGAATGAATGCTTTCAGCGGCTGAAGTGATTCCTCCATCCGGTCAATCTCTTTTTCAAGAAGGGTGACATCGTCTTCTTTTAATGCGGGTATTTTCAGTTTAGGCTTTTTGGGGTCGGCAGCCAGCAGGGCACCGATAGTGAACAGCCTGTCCTGCACTATCTTCAAAACATCGCGCGTGTGACGGTCATCTGCGCTGTCGCGAACAAAGCCGAGCCATGAATTCAACTCATCTACCGTGCCATAGCTTTCAATTCTTAAATCACTTTTTGATACGCGGCTTCCTCCGAACAGGGAAGTTTCCCCGGCATCCCCTTTTTTGGTGTAGATTTTCATTTCTGCAAAGTTCAGGCGCGGGCTGAAAGTTTTAGTTTTATTTGAATCAGTCTGAGGTATGCAGCGTGAGGCTTGCCGCGTGCAAATTTTCCACATCCGAATCAATCATTCCGTCTTTCAGGCGAATGATGCGTCTGGCGTGCCGCGCTATTTCCTCTTCATGAGTGACTACTATCAGCGTGTTTCCCTGGCGGTGAATGTCATCGAATATGTTCATGATTTCGGCTGATGTCTTGCTGTCGAGATTGCCGGTAGGCTCGTCTGCGAGGATAATGGATGGATGGTTAATCAGCGCACGCGCAATCGCCACGCGCTGCCGCTGCCCACCGGAAAGCTCGCTGGGCTTGTGATTGATTCTGTCGCCCAGTCCTACACTTTCCAGCACCGCTCTGGCGCGCTGTTCCCTTTCTTTCCTGCTGATGCCCGCATACACCAGCGGCAGCACGCAATTTTCAAATGCATTCAGCCGCGGCAGCAGATTGAAGGTTTGAAAAATAAAACCAATCTCCTTATTGCGGATTTCAGCCAGGCGGGCATCAGGCAGCGAACTGACGTTCATCCCGTTCAAAATATAGGTTCCGCTGGTGGGCGTATCAAGGCACCCCAGAATGTTCATCAGCGTGGATTTACCCGAACCGGAAGGTCCCATCAGGGCAACGTATTCATTTTTTTGAATGGAAAGAAAGACATTCTTCAGCGCGGGAATCACCACTTCTCCCAACACGTAGTTTTTCGAGATATTTTTCAGGATAATGATTTCCGGCATCGGCTCAAATTATCAGTCATCAATTTTCAGTTTCAATCAGTTTAGTGTTGCATTCAAGCGTAAACTGAAGCCTTTACTTCTTTATCACTTTGGGCACTTTCATGTGGATGCCATCATGCAGCGGAGCATTCCTGAGCGCCTCTTTCCGGGTAATTTCCATTTTCACTTCATCATTGCGCAGGCGGTTCTGCTGTTCGGTGATGTGAATCAGCGGTTCTACAGCGGTGGTATCCACTTCCTGCAGCTTTTCAAAAAAAGCGATGATTTCTTTCAGGTCGCGCATGAGTTCCTCGCGTGACGATTCATCCAATTCCAGCCTGGCAAGGTCAGCCAGCTTGTCAATCAGTTGAGGTGTAACTTGCACGGGGAAATGGATGTTGCTAAAATAAGAATTTTGTAGCTTCGCCCCGATGGAACGAGTTGTAAGCGGAGTGCGCCCTACCGGGCATTTACATCTGGGAAATTATTTCGGAGCCATCCGGAATTTTGTGAGGATGCAGGAGCGATATGACTGCTTTTTTTTTGTGGCGGATTATCATTCGCTCACCACACAGCCCAAGCCTGCTGATTTGCACGCGAATGTGAAGGAAGTGCTGGCAACCTACCTTGCCTGCGGATTGAATCCTGAAAAAACCGTGCTGTATGTTCAAAGCGACATTCCAGAGATTCCTGAGCTTTTCCTGCTTTTGTGCATGATTGCCTACAAAGGCGAATTGGAACGTTCAACAACATACAAGGATATGGTTGCCAAACAGCGGGATAACATCAACGCGGGCTTGCTCACCTATCCGGTGCTGATGGCGGCTGACGTGATAATTCACAAAGCCGTGAAGGTGCCGGTGGGGAAAGACCAGGAACAGCATCTGGAGATGGCTCGCAACTTTGCCAACCGGTTCAACAACTTGTATGGCGTCAAATGTTTCCCCGAGCCGTATGGCTTCAGCTTTGAAGACAAACTGGTGAAAATTCCGGGTCTGGACGGTACGGGAAAAATGGGAAAATCAGAGGGAGAACAGAATGCAATTTATCTTGCCGATGAGCCGGAGGTGATAAAAAAGAAGGTGATGCGGGCAGTGACGGATGCCGGTCCCGCGAAAAAAAATCAACCGGTGAGCGAGCCAATACAAAATCTCTTCACCATCATGAAAGCCGTTTCATCTCCCGACACGGTTGCCTACTTCGAAGAGCAGTATTCCAACTGCACGATTCGCTACGGTGACTTAAAAAAGAAACTCGCAGAAGATATTGTTAGTTTTACCGCCCCGATTCGGGAAAGGATTCAATCGCTGATGAGTGATGAAAAAACGCTGAGCCGGATTGTGCGCCAGGGCGCTTCCAAAGCAAGGGAGAGTGCAGGAAAAACATTGAAAGAAGTGAGGGAAATCATTGGAATCAGAAGTTTTTGATTTAAATTCAACGCATGCCGAAAAGACCAATGCCGAAAAGACCAATGCCGAAAAGACCGGGAGGGAAAGCGAAAGCAAAGCCGAAATTTTCACGAACTGCATCTGCCAAAACAAAACTCAAAAGGCAGTCAAAGCCAGTGGCAAAAACTCCATCAGAAGCAAGCGCAAAGCGGGTAGTGAAGCCTGCGGTAAAATCGCTGGATGAAATCCAACTCAGGCATATTGCCGTAGCGGGCAACATCGGCTCGGGCAAAACTACCCTCACCGAAAAGCTGGCGCAGTATTTCAAATGGGAAGCCCATTACGAAGACGTGGAGAACAACCCTTACCTGAATGATTTTTATGAAGACATGCCCCGCTGGTCGTTCAACCTGCAGATATATTTTCTGAACAAACGCTTCAAGCAGCTGATCAGCATCCAGCGCGGCAACAAAACAGTGATTCAAGACCGCACCATCTACGAAGATGCGCATATCTTCGCGCCTAACCTTCATTCGATGGGGCTGATGTCAACGCGCGATTTTGAAAATTATCTCAGCCTTTTCAAAACCATCAGCTCGCTCATCAAGCCGCCCGATTTGCTTATTTATCTTAAGGCATCCATTCCAACGCTTGTCAACCAGATTCAAAAGCGCGGCAGGGAGTATGAAGAAAACCTGCGCCTCGACTACATCCGCAGGCTGAATGAATATTATGAAGAATGGATTAGCAGGTACAAAGAAGGCAGGCTGCTCATTATTGACGTTGACACCTGTAATTTTGCCGAAGACAGGAAAGAACTGGGCGAGGTTGTCAACAGAGTACAGGCTGAGCTTTACGGACTGTTCTGATGAAATTTTGGCGGGTTTTTGTTATTGCAGCTCTCCTTTTTTTACTTCTCCTCTCCCTTCGGGTTCTGCATTATTACTTCGGGAATTTTTATACCGCATCGTGGGAAGACTACAAAAGGTGGTATCCCCGGTTTTACTTTATCGTATTTCCGGCAGTTAAGATATTGCCGTTTGCTGCAGGCGGTTGTTTCGTTTGGCTGATTCGCAAGCATCTGCTGCATGCCTATTCCCTCGTTTCAAAATCAATTGACCGGTTTTTGGTAAATCCGTTAAGAGCTTTCCCCCTGAAGCGGTACGCTGTGAACTTAACTGTTGCCTTACTTACCGTTACAATGCTTCTCGTTCTCTCCGAATATGCCCTGCGGAAGGCAGGATACAAGCCCGACATCCGAATCAACTCACCGTATTTCATGCCTGTTGATTCCCTCTATGAGCTAAGCGGCTTCTATGCCGACAGCAACGGCATTCTCTGCATCTCAGCAGAAGCCGCTGAATTCATCGGCAGGGAGATACAAAGTAAAAATAATGAAGCGGAATTGACTCCCCTGAGGGCGAATCAGTCTCCGGAAGTTTTTTATTTGCGGAATCACTTTCTGGTGCTGCGCGAAAAAAATTATGAAAGTGAATTCAAAACATTTGTTGAAAGCCTTGATTCCCTCGCTGATACGGAAGATAGCGAGTTCGTTCATGCCATTCATAGCTATGTGCTGTCACCGATAAATTCTTCAGGTTTTAAGAGCATCGAATTCAAAAAATACAATCCGAAAAGGAAGAGCATCCTGCTGCTGGGCGATTCGTTCACGTGGGGGCACAGCGCTGCCAACATCACCGACTGTT
>DATLYB010000105.1:0-3909 GCA_035575215.1 Chitinophagales bacterium | reverse complement strand
ATTCAACTTCCGGCCGGATATTTTCAATTTTCCTTACTTCCTGCAGCGGCATGTCAAAATCCACTCCGCGGAACATGTTGTCTTTCGTCTTCACAATCAGCTTGCCTCTTTCGCTGAGATGCTTGAAATCATTGCAGGAAGAAACGAACAAGAGGCTTAAAGCCGCCAGAAAAAGGAGTGCATTTTGCGGAAATCTCATTGATGGGCAGGGCTTAAAACTAATAAATCAACTCAAGATTTCTTTGAAAGCGCTGCCAAGATGATGGGTGATGTCGCTGGCAAGCATGCTTGGCTGGCTGAGGACCCGCGAGGCGATATCGCCCGCCCGCCCGTGCAGAAAGACTCCCAGCACAGCGCTGTGCAGCGGTGAATAGCCCTGGCTCAGCAGTCCGGTGATGATGCCCGTCAGCACATCGCCTGAGCCGCCTGTTGCCATGCCCGGATTGCCGGTGGAATTAAAGTACGCGTTTCCTTCCGGGGTGGTGATGACGGTGTGAGCCCGCTTCAGCATAAGGATGATGCGGTAGAGGCGCGAGGCTTCCTTTTGCAACTCAAGCCTGCTGTAGTCATTGGGACTTGTTCCGAAGATGCGCTCAAATTCCTTGGGATGGGGCGTGAGGATGGAGTTCTGCGGAAGTTCGTTGAGCCACACTTTATTGTCAGAAAGGATGTTTAATGCATCGGCATCTGCCACTAACGGTATTTCTGCTGCGGCAATAAGTTGATGCAGCGCGGATGATGTACGCGCATGGGTGCCGATGCCGGGACCTATGCCAATTGCCTTGTAAGGAGCAAGGGTAGGAACCTCGGTGATGATTTCTTCCTGCCTGTCGGTAATAACCATGGCTTCGGGAAGCGCGGATTGTATCACCGAATAGCCGCAGCGGGGAATGCAGGCTGTCACCAGTCCCGCTCCTGCGCGCAGGCAGGCTTCGCTGCAGAGCACGGCTGCACCCATTTTTCCGTAGCTGCCGCTGATAATCAGCGCATGACCGAAGGTGCCTTTGTGGTCGAATTTTTTCCGGGGCACTATCATTTCCCTCACCATGTCCTCGGTGATATAGTAGTGGCTGGTTTCAGCTTTACTGAGGAATGCGGGATGCAAGCCGATGCTTTTGACGACAAACTCGCCCACATACGGAAAATTTTGCGGGAAGAAAAAGGAGAGCTTGGGCAGCTCGAACGTGAGCGTGTAATCCGCTTTGAATTTTACCGAATCGCTGGGAAGGTCTGCAAATAATCCGGACGGAATATCAATGGCTATTTTGATGCCGGGCGAGTTGTTGA
The DNA here is from genome assembly GCA_035575215.1 of Chitinophagales bacterium. Classification (GTDB taxonomy): domain Bacteria; phylum Bacteroidota; class Bacteroidia; order Chitinophagales; family CAIOSU01; genus DATLYB01. Next base: position 2,622 of record DATLYB010000105.1, on the reverse strand, counting down.
GATGCGTGATTAAATCAGCGGCAAAGCCTTCAATGGGGCGGTTCAGCCCCGACCCCCACATACCGTCAATGACGATTTCGCCCGCCTGAATGACGGGAAAATTATTTCCGGAATGGATGTCTGCGATTGGCACGGGCAGCTTTTTGAGCCGTTGTTCATTAATAAGAAAATCTTTGGACGGGGTGGGGGAGTAGCGGACAATGAAAACCTCGGTGTGGTATCCTCGTGCGTGAAGCATTCTTGCGATGGCAAGCCCGTCACCGCCATTGTTGCCGGTACCGCAGAAAAATTTAACAACCTGCCGCTTGTGAGGAAATCTCTCGACAAACCAATCAGTAAAAACACCGGCAGCACGCTCCATCAAATCTATTGAGGCAACAGGCTCATGCTGCATGGTGTACTTGTCGGCTTCTTTGATTTGCTGAGCGGATAAAATTTTCATTTAATTCTGATTCAGGTTCCGAAATATACCCCGTTATCCGAAGTGTTCCAATCTCATCGAAATATCGCAATAGTTGATTAACGGGGAAACATCCATGCCTTAGCAAATAGTTGACGTAAAAAAAAAACAACGGTATTCCTGCAATTCTGTATTTTCCGTTCTCAAAATATCAGATTGGATGGAAGATTCAGTATTGTATGAAAAGGATGGGCGCATTGCCCGCATCAGGCTTAACCGCCCCGAACATTTGAATGCCATTACAGACGGCATTCCGCAGAGTATCGCTGAAAAAGTGAAACGTGCCAACGATGATGATGACGTTCATGTAATCATTTTATCAGGCGCGGGAAAAGCGTTTTGCAGCGGTTATGACCTGAAGCAATTCGCTGAAAAGCCGCGTCCTGCGCTCGGCAGCCAGGATATGCCATGGGACCCGATGGTGGATTTCCAATTCATGAAATCGTGCACTGACCATTTCATGAGTTTATGGCGCAGCTACAAGCCGGTCATTTGCAAAGTGCAGGGTTACGCAATTGCGGGGGGAAGCGATATAGCGTTGTGCTCGGATATAATTATCATGGCTGAAGATGCGCAAATCGGGTATCCGCCTGCGCGGGTATGGGGCTGCCCCACCACGATGATGTGGGTTTACCGGCTGGGGGCAGAAAAAGCCAAACGTATGCTGCTGACAGGCGATTTGATTTCGGGTAAGGAAGCGGAGAAAATGGGACTGGTGTATAAATCAGTGCCGCTGGAAATTTTGGATGATGCTGTGGAGCGGCTTGCCAGCCGCATGGCATCAATACCGAAGAATCAGCTGATGATGCAAAAGCTCGTCATCAATTCGGCATACAGCAATATGGGGCTGGAAACTACTCAAATGATGGCGACTCTGTTTGACGGCATTGCACGGCATACACCCGAAGGCGTTGCTTTCAAAAAAAGATGCGAAGAAGTGGGATTTCAAAAAGCGGTAAAAGAACGCGACAGCGGAATGATGCTTTAAGGACTGAGAGGTGGCAATGAGCGGGAGGGCTTCATTCCACGTCTCCGATATTTCTGATATTCAACTGTGCTCCGTTAAAATCACCCAGCACGCCTGTGACGGTCACTGTTCCCGTTGGATAATTGTTCGTAGCGAAAGAAGCACCGCTGCGCGTGTACATATCGAGCGTGCCGGTGGCGTCCGTTATCGTGATGGTGCCGGAATACTGACCTCCGCCTCCGGATAGCATGACGCCCGCAATTTTCAGCAGGGTAGATTCCCAATTGTCAGCATTGGCTTGAATTTGAGTAATGGTTGCCGTGCGCGGAGTGATGGTTCCGGTTCCCGTTTTGGCGGCATGTGCATTCGGCACATCGAGCACTTCCACCAAGCCGTTATAATCGGTCAATGTTTGACCGGAAACATCCACTTCCACTTTATCATTCAGGCTGAAGCCGTGAGCGGAAACAAAGCGCACGACAATGCCGCCCGTTGAATCCTGAACTACAAGATTTTTTGCATCGAAGTTGCCGTTGTCTTTATCAGAAATTACAATCCCCTTTATAATGGTTCCGCTATCGAGGGTAATGTCGTTTCCGGCATATAATTCCCGGATGCCGCGAATGCCGTTGCCTGTGCAGCGGGCATTGGTGAATTGAATGTCAGTGACGTTTCTAATCAGCAACTGGAAATCATCACCGAACGAGCTGAAAATGGCGGTAATCATGCCATTTCCAGCGGGCAGCGTGTCATCCGCGAAGCTGGCAAAGCCACTGCTGCGGAGAATCACCTGGGCGTAATTGCAATCGAGCAATATCCTGTTTTCCGATAATTGGTTCACCGCATCGGCAAACGTTTTACCGAGTTCGGAAGATGCAAACTCGACCCCATTCAGCCGGATGAGCATGTTTTGGTAAATATTGTCAAACTGGTCAATCGTGAGGACGAGAGGCGTTACAGGAATGTTGTATTTTCCTTTCAGGATGTAGCTGCTGACGAGCGCAGCGGGAATAGTTCCTACTCCCGGATTCTGCGGGTCGCTGTCATCAAGCGAGCCGCCTAATTGAACGAGGTTGAAATAATCGCCCAACCACAGGTTTTTGCATTTTACGAAGACGCGCCTGCCAACGGGGTAATCGGCATACAAATCTGTTTGGTCAATGCGGATGGAGATGCCTGCCGTTGCGTCCTGTAT
>DATLYB010000104.1:0-7560 GCA_035575215.1 Chitinophagales bacterium | reverse complement strand
GCCCCAAGTGGCGTTTTTCAAAATGTTCGGGTTGGCGGCTCTTTTCCCGAAATCAAAAATCTTCGGCAGGTATCATCTTGGTTTTTTGGATGACACCGAGATACATGAGGTGGACGTGCTGTCGGGCGCATTCATGCTGATTCGAAAAAAAGTATTGGACGAAATCGGGTTGCTTGATGAAACTTTCTTTATGTACGGGGAAGATATTGACCTCTCCTATCGAATCACAAAAGCAGGATACAAAAATTATTATTTCCCCGAAACGCGCATCATACATTACAAGGGGGAGAGCACCAAAAAAGGGAGCCTTCATTACGTGCAGATGTTTTACCGGGCGATGATGATTTTCACACGGAAGCATTTTTCACCGCAGCTTTTTTTCGGCTATTCAGTATTGGTGACGGCTGCCGTGTATCTGACGGCTGCCGGCTCGTATTTGAAGCGCCTGCTGCAAAAACTGGCGTTGCCGGTTGCCGATGCGGCATTGCTCTACGCAGGGATGTATGGCATTAAAAATTATTATGCCGCACGCTTCAAGGGCGCGCCCGAATATTACCCGCCTGAATACATGCTGCACATTGTGCCCGCTTACATTTTTTTCTGGCTCGTGGCGGTTTATCTGAGCGGGGGATATGACAAGCCAATGAAACACTACCGTGTAGTGCGCGGGCTGCTGATAGGCACGCTGTTCATTGCTGCCTTCTACGCTTTTCTGCCGGAGACGCTGCGCTTCTCCCGCGCCATGATTATTCTGGGTGCAGGATGGGCGATGCTGGCAATGATAGGGCTGCGGCTGGCGCTCTCCGTTTTGATGGGTAAAAAATTCGGTATGCGCGAGCACGCATCCCATCGCCTGATTATAGCAGGTGGTAAAAAAGAAGCGGAACGTGCGCTGTCGCTGCTGACTCAGGTAGAAACCAATTACAAGTATCTGGGTTTCGTCAGCATTGGTACGGCTTCAGACGATGCCATCGCTGCCGACTATCTGGGCAATGTATATGAACTGACTGCCATCCGCCAATTCTATAAAGCAGACGAAATTATTTTTTGCAGCAAAGACCTCCCTGTAAAACAAATAATTGACTGCATGATTGAAAACGGACCGGAATTGCATTACAAAATCGTGCCTGAAAACAGCAGGAGCGTCATTGGAAGCAATTCCAAAAACACCGCTGGCGATTTGTATGCGATTGATATCAACCTTGCGATAGCTTCAGCATCGAACAGAAGAAATAAGAGGCTCTTTGATTTGGCAGTATGTGCCGCGCTGCTGCCGACTTTTCCGGTGAATATTTTTGTGATGAAGAATTTTAGCGGACTTATAAAAAACTGGTGGAGCGTCATGAAAGGAGAAAAATCATGGGTGGGATATGCAAAAAATACAGCAGGCAACGAAAAGTATGTTTTACCGAAGATAAAGGAAGGCGTGCTGTCACCCCTCAATGCTCTAAAGGATGAAAATATAAATGCCGCTGTTCGTTCAAGACTGAACCTGATTTATGCGAAGGAATATACCGTCTATGACGACCTCACCATCGTAATGAAGGGAATCAGGGAATTAGGAGGGTAGTTAAGAGGTATTTTCAGCAGCCTGTAGTTACGGCTGGTTGATAGGGTTGCAGAACTCTTTACTTTTGCCTCATGCCCCTCCCTCCCTTGTTGCGCGTTCTGTTATTTCCGTTCTCCTTGCTTTATGCAGCCGGCATTGCCATCCGCAACTGGCTCTATGCCGCAGGCTATTTGAAAAGCGTGGAATTCGATTTTCCGGTGATTTGCGTGGGTAATCTTTCCCTGGGCGGCACGGGCAAGACCCCTCATGTCGAATATCTGATTCGCCTGTTGTCGGAGAAATTCGGCATTGCCGTTCTCAGCCGCGGCTACCAGCGGAAAACGAGCGGCTACCTTCCGGCTCACGCCAACTCCACTGCCGATGACGTGGGTGATGAGCCTGCGATGCTCGCCCGGAAATATCCGCATGTGGCGGTGGCGGTGTGCGAAGACCGGGCGCTCGGTGTTCCGCAACTGCTTTCATCTTTTGCGCAGGCGGATGTCGTGATTTTGGATGATGGCTTTCAGCATCGGGCGGTTCGGGCAGGATTGAACATCATGCTGACGGACTACGACAACCTATTCACCCGTGATTTTCTTTTACCAGCCGGAACGCTGCGGGAATTCCGGAGCGCATACAAGCGGGCGGAGTTTATTGTCGTCACCAAATGTCCGCGGAATTTATCACGGCAGGAGAAAGAAAAAATCCGCGGGGAAATTGCCCCAGCGAAAAACCAGCTTGTCTTTTTTTCCTTCCTGCAATACGGGCAGCCTTATCTGTTTACCGATGCAGGTATCACGCTCAGTCTGGATAAAAATTATGATGTGTTCCTGATTTCCGGCATTGCTTCTCCGGAAAATCTCAAGCAGCATCTCCGTCCGCTGGTGAAAAATCTTTATCCATTTGATTTCAGCGACCACCACTTTTTCAGCCGCAGCGACATGGAGAAAATCACCGAAGCTTTCGGAAATATCGAATCGGAAAGCAAGCTGCTGCTCACAACGGAAAAAGATGCCGTGCGTCTTTTATCCTGGCGGCAATGGGTTATTGAAAAAAATCTCCCCATTTTTGTGCAGCCCGTCAGCGTGGAGTTTTTTGAGGATGATAAAAAAGTGTTTGACGAAGAAGTTACCGGCTGGCTGGAAAAGCTGAAGGGTTTGAAACGTTTGTAGTTTGTTATTGAATGCCCGAATTTGTTCCCGCCTTTCCCTATAAAGGGATTTCAAGGGCGATGCAAAACGAATCTGGTAACTACAAACTGCAAACAGCGAATAAAAAGACATACAAAATCAATATGCATGACAGACTATCTTGAAAAGATAGAGGAAACCCGCCAATACATCTTTTCGGAAACGAAGTTTAAGCCTCAATACGGAATCATCCTTGGAACAGGATTGGGCAATCTGGCAGGTGAAATCAAAAAAGAGTATGAGCTGATTTATGACGACATTCCCAATTTCCCTGTTTCTACAGTGGAAAGTCATCATGGCAAGCTGATTTTTGGAGAATTGGGCGGCAAGCGGATAATGGCGATGCAGGGGCGCTTTCATTATTATGAAGGCTACAGCATGAAGGAGCTGACGTTTCCCGTGCGCGTGATGAAAGCTCTGGGGATTGACACGTTATTCATCTCCAATGCCGCGGGCGGCACCAGCGAAAAAATCAAAACGGGCGACCTGATGATTCTGCGCGACCATCTTAACCTGCTGCCCGAACATCCGCTGCGCGGAAAAAATTATGATGTGCTCGGTCCCCGCTTTCCCGATATGCTGCATACGTATGACAAGCAGTTGATTGAAAAAGCGCTGGAAATCGCCAGGAAGCATGGCATCACCTGCCACACGGGGGTGTATGCGGCTTTATCCGGACCGTGCCTCGAAACACCAGCCGAATACAACTATATGCACGTGATTGGCGCTGACGCGGTGGGCATGTCAACCGTGCCGGAAGTGATTGTCGCCCGGCACATGAACATGCGGGTGTTCGCCATTTCCGTGATTACCGATGTGGGCTATCCTCTGGATGCTATCAAGGAAACAACCCTTGAGGATGTGTTGCGGGTTGCGAAAACCACTGAGCCGAAAATGACGCTGATTATGAAAGAGCTGATTGCAAGCTTATAAGACGGATGCATGCTTGTGATATGAGATGTTAGACGTTTGTCGTTTGCGGTTTGTAGTTATCTTGCTTTTCAAAGAACTGCCTTTGGTTTTCTTCAACCGATTTGTGTTTCTGTTTGGATTTTTCTGCTGGATTAATCATCTTTCATTTTCTCAAACCAGCGATACCCTTCCTGATATTTCCAAACAGGAAATCACGTACCTCAGCGGCATGGATGAATCCTCTTTGCGTGTTTCCATTGACACCACATTGCATTCACTCCACTATTTTGACCCGGCTGACGCGGGTAATTTTCTTTACCGCAATACCGGCAATCTCGGCAGCGCGCATTTTCTGATTGTGTGCTGTCCGGAACAACAAACGGGACTGCAAACCGGCTATGAGCAATACTCACTTTACCGTTTCACCAAAGACAAAATCCGGTTTTACCGGAATGTGCGCCCTTACACGCATCTTACAATGCTCATCGGGCAGCGAAAGGAACAAGCTTTCGGAGTTACACACAGCCAGAACATCCGCAAGAAATTCAACTTCGGCTTTCACTTTATGCGGATGGCGGGCGAGGGCGCTTACGTGCGTCAGCAGACGCGCCATAACGACATTGCTTTCACCACGCTCTTTGATTCAAAGAAACGCTACCGGTTAAAAACGCTGCTCATTTTCAACAGTCTCCGCGTAGAAGAAAACGGGGGAGTGAAAAACATTGGGATTTTTGAAGACACCTCTTTTGTGAGCAAGCAGTTAGTGGCGGTGGAGCTGCAGCAGGCGGAGAACAAACGAAGGGATATTTATTTTCATGCGAGGCAGTCGTGGAATCTTGGCAGCTTTAGTACATCCAGGGATACCACTACGGCTGATTTGCCAGTCTGTTCAAATCCTAAATGGCATGTGTATCATGAAATAGAAGCAGGACGCGAGCAATATGAGTATAATGACGCTCAGCCCGACTCGGCTTACTACGGCTTGTTTTATTTTGATGATTCTGTGGATAACGATTACATCAGCAAGTCCGATAAACTGAATTTTGGCAGTACGCTGGGGGTGAAAAAGTTTATCAGCCGCAACCACGTTCTTGCTATTTCCTCCGCCTACTCGTTCGGCATTATCGGGCAGGATGGTTTTCCCGACAGCCGTTTGCAGAATCTTGAGGCGGGGATTTCTTTTTATAAAGACACCTCTCTAAGAATTTCTTACGGGGCATCCGCGATTTACAGTTTTCTTGATTACAATAAAGATGACCTGAAAGCCAGCGCATTTTTTACTTACAATTTCGGTGATGCCGGAAAAATTCAGGCGGAGGTAGCTTACGCCAGGATTCAACCCGCATGGCTGTATCACCGGTTTTCTTTCGGGGAGATTAGCTGGCTGAATGATTTCCACAAACAAGCCGGCATTTCGGCAAGCCTCGCCTATCATTTGTCTAAATATCATTTCCATCTCTCGGCTCAGTTGCATCAAATTGACGGTCTTGCATTCTGGGATGAGCGCAGGCTGCCGGCTCAAACGCAGGCTTCTCAGCAGGTATGGGTAGTCGAACTGCGCAAGCTTTTCCGCATCCGGTATTTCGGGTTGGATAATTTCATTCGGGTGCAGTTGGTATCCGATAAAAATTTCCTGCGCTATCCCATCTATTGGGGTGTGCATTCTTTATTCTATGAACGGGGGATTTTCAAAAGTAAATTGCTCACCAAAATCGGAGCAGACATCCGTTACAACAGCAATTACAAGGCTTACGGATATTTTCCGCTCACCGGACAATTTCATCTGCAGGATGCGGAGACTTTGAAATTTTATCCTGCGATGGACGTGTATCTGAGTTTCAGAATACAAACCGTTCGCTTGTTTCTTATAATGAATCACGTAAATCAGGGGATGTTTGGCAACAAAGGTTACTTCTCCGCCTACAAATACCCGGCTGATGACCGGCACTTCCGGTTTGGCGTTTCGTGGATGTTTTTGGATTAGTTAATCACCTGCAGCAATTTTCCCCGCTCCAATGATGCCTTCGTTATTCACCATCTTGTAAAGGTAATATCCCTTAGGAAGGCTGGTCACATCGAGAGTAAACTCTCTTTTTTTTACCGCAACTGCCAGTGCTTCTTTTCCTGACAAATCATAGAGGCAGAAGCTTACATTCGTTAGCCGTATCTCCGGAGCTATCTGAACAAGTATTTCATTCAGCGCAGGATTGGGATAAATTTTCACGGCAGCAGTATTCAAAATTTTTACGTTTGGCGTTTTGGTGGAGAGCGGCAGCGTTTTAGTGTAATACATGTAGGTGACAAACATTTCGTCAGTAGTTTTCAATCCGAAATTCACGGTGCTGGCGGTGGGGTTGTAGAATCTTGCTTCGTGAATCAAACCGGTCTTCATATCAACGGGCAGCAGCGGGTCGAAGTAGCGGAAGGGCGGGTGTTCCCAGTCGTAATAACCCTGGTCAAACGAGTAAGTAACATCATACGAGCCATCATAAATAATGGAACCTTTCGAGCCATCGGAATTGCGCTGCCATACATTGAAATCAGTTCCCAGTTTGTGGGTGTGCGCCTGCAGGCTCCACACATACCAAAAAGTTGAATCCGGATTGTAATGATTGATGGTAAAAGTGGTGTCGCTACCCGGCAGAATTCGGAGCGCATTCACATTCGTGCCGCCACCGTAGGGGTCTTCCCCATCATAGCGCACCGGATAGGAGAGCATGGGAATCGTTCCCGGCTGCCGCGGACGAGCGTAAATGTTCATGTAAATCTCAGCCGCGATGATGCTGTCGCTGTAGTTGAGAATGTGATAACCGATATTGATGAACGTGTTCGCATCCCACATCAGTGCCGTTCCAGGCGGCAGTTCGATTTCAAGCGGGTCGGGCCACTGTCCCACGACATCGGCAGCAAAGAACAGAATTGCCTCATCGGTAATGCCGTTCAGTTTCTGCAAACCAAAAGGCGAAAGGAAATCCAACCCGTTTTTATACTTCCACAACGCCATGTGGTGCGACTCTTTGTTCACGACCGTGTTCATTTTGTAAACCTCTAAATCTTCTGAATTTTCCAACGGGAATTTGCTGGCAAACTCCACCTCTTCGCCCGGCAGCAGAAAAATAGGGCCGAAATAAACCTGCATTCCATCAGCCGGTTCAGGAGCTGGCAAAGCAGGCGTTCGGGATTCCCCCTTGCCATTGTAGAAATCAGCAATCACATTTTCGCGAACCCAAGAATAATCAGCCGAGCCGCTTGCGCCAAAAATTATCCACTGGCGAATCAACTCGCGTTCCGTTTCAGATAGCGGAAATTGTCCCTGCGGCTCAGCAGCTCCTTCACCGCTTTGAAGGCTGATGTTGCCGTCAAGTCCTTGATTTATTTTCCGGAAAAGAAAACTTTTACGCGCGTCACCCGGATACACGCGCTTGTATCCTTTCGCTAAGGCAGTCGAATTATCAGGAGCAACATTCACCAGTGCACCCAATACGCTGGATTTGGAGCCGCTGAGGTCAAGATTACCCGCAGGGTTGATGCTGTTATGACACGCGGCTGTGCAGTTGGTTTGCAGAATGGAGTAAACACGATCGAATGTGGCTTGACTCACACACGATGCGCTTATCAGGACCAGTAAAAGAGAAGAAGAGAATGGTTTCAACATGTTTAGTGACAGCTATTCGGTAAAAACAATCTTTTGCGTGGTCTCTATTCCCTCCATTGAAATTTTCAGCAGATAAATTCCGGATGAAATTCCAGTTTCTTTCAAGCTGAATTTCCTGCTTTGCTTTCCGGCAATTTCTTTTTCGTTAATCAATTCAGTTATCTTCACGCCCATCACATCATACAATGTCGCAACGACATGGCTTTCATTTTCGAGCGCATAAGTGAGGCGAAATTCCTTGCTGGCGGGGTTCG
>DATLYB010000103.1:0-2190 GCA_035575215.1 Chitinophagales bacterium | reverse complement strand
GACAATACGCACCTCGCCATCAATGGTGCGGGGAGTGTTCCATGTTACGCCATGGGGAGGGTTAGGGTTGATTACGGTGGTTAGGACAGGGTCAACCCCGCAGGTATGGCTGAGCCGGATAAACACTGCATCATGGTTGTTATTCCCATTATTGCCCGAAACGATAAAACCCGCATCGAAAAGAGGGCTTACCCCTCCGTCAAGAAAGTCAAGCCCGAAGCCGCAACCGCCTACATTGGGCGTTAATCCCTGAAAGACTTTTGACCAATCTCGAATGCCGTTCAAATCCGTCTGCAACATATAAAAATGAGTGGAGGTGCTCCCAGACGGGATGACGCCATTATCCCTCGAAGAGCCGAAGCTGATGAATTTCTGAGCGCCCACACCCTTCATATAGATGGAACTGAAGCCGAAATCAGCGCCACTCATGTGAGCGACATTCAGCGCCTTCACAAGCCCGTGCGAGGGCGTGCAACTATATGAATAAAGTTCAAAATCTTTATACAAAAGCAAAGCGGCATCACCCTCTTTATACTCTCCAAGGGGACATCCGGCAAGGCAATCGCCTGAACATCTGTATTCATTGAAAACCGCAGAAATGGCGTAACCTTTGTCAAACACATACTCAAATCCATTATGACAGCCAAAAAGCAAAATGTTATTGGGAAGCTGAATCACTTTTCCGCCAATATCATTAGCCGAAAGTGTCGCAGGTGAGCAATTATTAGAAGTAGTGTACTGCCGTGCCCAGATATACGATGGCAGCGTAGCTGAATTTATCCAGTCTTCATAAACAGGACAAAGGTCAGTTTTGATGCGGAGGATATAGACATCATCATTGCCTGAAGAATTTCTGGAGAAACCTGAAATAATATAACCCACATGACTTCCCAGGAAATAACCTCCGTTACTAAGACGGTCTCCTGTTTTATCTCCCTCTGCGCTTCTTCCACCGCTGTAGATATATTCAATAGAAGACGGTCGGTCATCACCAATAGACAGTCCGTAAGTGCAAACATTTATACCGTTCATGCAATTACCTGCACATAAATTTACAGGGCGCGATTCTAATTGCAGACTGTTGTTTAAAGTGGCAACATAAATATCTTTTTGTCCTGAGAGACTGGTAGCGAAAAAACCGATGATAATGTAGCCGCTTTGGTCAGGCTTCTGAAGGATACCCGAGCCGCCCGATGTTGCCCAGCTTAAAGCGGAAAATACATTTAAGTTGGAAGCGACCACAGCACCCGTAGTTTTTTCTATTTCATAAACAGCAGTGCGATCAACGCCACCGGAACAAGGCTTTTCTTTGGTGATGACTAAATAATTTCCAAAAGTAGTTCCGGATTTCTTTTGGATCATGCTTCCGCATTGCCCGTAATTATATTGACCGGAACCACACTGGTTTATCCATTTCGGGTTGGTCCATAGATGGGTGCCGTTTTTATCCAGCTTGTATATTGCCGGCACTACATCGCCCCCGAAAGAGGTGAACCCATTGCCCACAATATTCCCATCAGCGTCCTCCATGGTAAATGTGGCCCAATCTCTTCCGCTTCCCGCAGAATTGATTTCCTGCGTCCATACTTTGTTTGGTTGTGAAAATGCAGCCGAATGAATCATCATTACAAAGAAAATGAGTATTGCTTGATGCTTGAAAAATGAAAATACAGTACGATGAGGGGTAATATTTTCACCCCGCGCTCCTGAAAAAATTGTTCTTTTCATGACGTTTGGTTTTAAAAAGTTAAACAATATTTCAAACTAAAGCCATATCACCCGCAATTTCAAGGACAAAAAAATGGCATTTTTCCGGGGATAACTTTTCAATTGCTGTTTTGCCATGAAAGCCGTTCAGGACAAGCACATTCAACTATTTTGAGGTGTATAAGCAGGCTTTTTTAGGCGGTTTGTGTTTTACTGCGGCAAAACAACAAACGGTAAGAAGTTTCAAAATACTTGTTGCGAATGCAATATCTCACTCCTCCCTCTTCAGCTCCTCCACTTTTTTGACATCATCGCCATCCTTTAGCGTTCGGGAAATCGCGCGGTAAGGACCGGAAACAACTTCCTGATTTTCATTCAATCCTTCCTTGATTTCAATGTACTTGTCGTCCTGAATTCCGGTTTTCACTTTCACGCTTTTGGCTTTTCCGTTTTCATAAACAAAGACGATTTCCTCTTTTGCGT
>DATLYB010000102.1:0-3554 GCA_035575215.1 Chitinophagales bacterium | reverse complement strand
CATCGCCTGAATGAACCCCTCGCCTTCTTCTCCCAGCAGGTTGTCCCGGGTGACATAACAGTTGTTGAAAAGCACCTCCGTAGTTTCCGAAGCTCTCATGCCGAGTTTGTTTTCTTTGCGTCCTGCAGTCATACCCGGTGTGCCGCGCTCGATGGCAAAAGCCGTGATGCCGCGGCTATCGCCTTTTTCACCGGTGCGCACCATAGCAACCATGATGTCGCCCATCTTGCCGTTAGTAATCCAGCATTTGGCTCCGTTAATCACCCAGCCATCGCCTTTCTTCTCCGCCACGCATTTCATATTCATCGCATCCGAGCCGGTGTTGGGCTCGGTGAGTCCCCACGCGCCCACCCATTTTCCCGTGGCGAGCTTGGGAAGCCACTTTTTCTTTTGCGCCTCGTTGCCAAAATCTTTGATGTGCCCGGTGCAAAGCGAGTTGTGCGCGGCAACCGATAGTCCGATGGAGCCGCACACCCGCGCGATTTCAGAAATCACCGTCACGTATTCAAAATATCCCAGCCCGGCTCCTCCATATTCTTCCGGCACCAACACGCCCATGAAGCCCTGTTCGCCTAATTTGTGAAATATCTCTTTCGGAGCTTCCTGCTTTTCATCCCACTCCATCACATAAGGGCGAACATTTTTTTCCATAAAATCCCTGACGGATTGGGCAATTAACTTTTGACTTTCTGTTATTTCGAAATTCATTCTAATTAGAGTTATTTTTTCAGCTCTAAAACTTTGTTAATGATACTTTGCCAGCGCAATCACATTCGGGTTTTTCTTTTTCAGCTTTTTAGGTCCTTCCAGAAATTCGAGCGAAACAAGAAACGCCACGGCAGCGACTTCAGCCTGCTGTTTTTGAATCAGCTCCATTGCCGCCATGATGGTGCCGCCCGTGGCGAGCAAATCGTCATGAAGCAACACCCTATCGCCCGGTTTTAGCACGCCATCGTGAATTTCAATGGTGGAGGTGCCGTATTCCAGGTCATAAGTATAAGAGATGGTATCACCCGGCAGTTTCCCCTCTTTTCTAATGGGAATAAACGGAAGCTTAAGACGGTTGGCAAGCAGCGTGCCGAAGAAGAAGCCCCGGCTTTCAATGGCGCATACTGCGTTCAATGAAAGAGCGGATACCCTGCCGAGGAATTCATCCACTATCGCATTGCAGAGTTCATAATCGAGCAGCACGGGCGTAATGTCGCGGAAAATGATTCCTGGCTTCGGAAAATCAGGGATATTTCGAATGAGGGATTTTATCCTTGATTCAAGAGTGGCGTTGAAAATCTCAGGTTTTTGCATTTCGGGGAGCAAAGATAATTCGGTGATTGGATGATTGGTAGTACCCTGATTCTGAATGACCCGAAGATAGGATGAATGAATTCACCCAGCTCAAGCAAGCTCCCTCAAAAAAAAATTCAGAACACCTTAACCAGCATCCCGAAAATAATAGTAGCTTAGCGCACTTCAATTGCAAAAAAATAAATCATCTGTCATGAAAAAGCTTACGACTTCAAGTGTGTTTTTTTTGTTCCTGCTTTCACATGCCTCTGCACAGGTAATTTTCTCTGAAGATTTCGATGGCGTGGGAGGTTCCACGGCTGGCGGTCCGGGTACTTACTCATTTCCAGCCGGGTGGACACTTTATAATGTTGACAACAGAATACCCGCTACGCAGGTGGCTTATGTAAACGATGCCTGGGAGCGCAGGGAGGATTTTGCAAACAACACTTCCGACTCCTGCGCATTCAGCACATCCTGGTATAATCCTGCCGGAGCAGCCGATGACTGGATGTTTACGCCTGCCATCACGCTTACCGCCAACAATGTTCTGAAATGGAACGCAGTAGCTTACGACCAATCATTCCCTGACGGTTATGAAGTGAGAATTTCTACCGCTAATCCCACGGTAGCTGATGCAATGATGAATGCTCCGCTCTTTACCATTCCGGCAGAAAATCCGAGTTGGACTGCCCGCAGTGTGAACCTGCAATTGCTCGGTTATTCGAATCAAACCGTTTATATCGCCTTCCGCAACAACTCGAACGACCAATTCCTTCTGCTGATTGATGATGTGGAAGTTTCCGTTCAGCTTGATTATGACGCGAAGATTGAGAGCGTGGACACACCCAGCCAGTACACGATTATTCCCGTGAGCCAGTTGACTCCCCTTCCGCTCGGAGCTATTGTTTCTAACAACGGAGGACTGACGGTTACCAATGTGATGCTGACTGTCAATGTATATGATGGAAATTTTTTGAATGTGCATTCGGCAAGTTCTGCCCCTCTGGCTCTGCTGGCTCCCGGCAATACCGCCAATTTGTCTGCCGGCAGCTTTACTCCTTCGGCAGTGGATGCATATTTTTTCGAGTATATCGTCTCCATTTCTGAAGCAGACGGAGACAACGCTAACGACACGATGTATTGGATGAACCCGATTGTAACGGATGACAGCACCTATGCCCGGGATGATGCCAATGTAACAGGTGCACTGGGCATAGGCGTTCCCGGTGGAAACCTCGGTCAGCAGTTTGACATCATCAATCAGGCTGAACTGACCTCCATTTCCTTCTTTGTGACGCGCGGCTACACCGGCAGACCTGTTTCTGCCAACATCTGGAGCATGGCAGCAGGTATCCCCGACTCCATCATCGCTCAATCAGACACATTTTATTATCCTGACGATTCATCTGACCTGTATACTATCGGCATTGAGGGCGGTCCTTTCCTGCTGACGCCCGGCACGTATGCTGTCACCATGCAGGAGTATGACAGCACCCTGGCATTGGGGCAAACAAGCGGGCTTTTCACACCGGGAACCACGTGGGTGGATTTTCCCGGCAATCCGCTGGGAGGATGGGCGAACAATGAAGACTTCGGAGCCAACTTTGCAAAAACCTATGCCTTGCGGATTAATATCCGCCCGTACTGCACTATTTCGGTTGATAATGTTGTAACCTCCAGCGTTTCATGTTTCGGAGGAAATGACGGTACGGCTGGCGTAGTGGTTTCCGGAGCTTCAGGGTCAGAAACATACCAGTGGTCTAACGGTGGAACAACGGCAGTGCTCACCGGATTATCTGCCGGCAACTATTCAGTTACCGTTACGGATGCGGGCTGCGCAGTAAACGCCTCGGTAAGTGTCACCCAACCGCTCTCTGCAGTGTCGGCTACAGCCAGCGCTACTGATGAAACGTGCAGCAACTGCAATGACGGCTCGGCAACGGTCACTGCATCGGGCGGCACTCCGCCATACGGTTACTCATGGTCCAATGGCGCAACAACTCAAACAATCAGCAATCTGTCAGACGGCTCTTATGAGGTCACCGTAACTGACAGCAAAGGCTGCACTGCTGTTTCATCTGCCAATGTTGGCACCGTAGGTATAGCAATGATTTCATCCGATATTTCCTTTGAAGCATTCCCCAACCCGGTTTACGATAATCTGAGCTTTCATTTCCATGCGGGCAATGCAGTTTCATTAACTGTGGAAGTATTTAATTCAACAGGGCAGCGGATTTACTTGCTTAATGAGAACAGTATTGCGGAATTTG
>DATLYB010000101.1:0-12126 GCA_035575215.1 Chitinophagales bacterium | reverse complement strand
GTGGTGACGCTGCCCGGCTCCACGCGGGGCGCTGTCGAGTCCATGAAGGCGCTGTTCCCGTCATTGTTCCACATCTACAAAGTGCTGAACCCGGAGTATAAGCATGAGGACAGGGCAGCAGTGATGAGATAATGGGGATATTCAATCCGGCCGGGGCGGCTGCTGAATCACCTCCAGCGCTCCATCATACTTCAGCACCCAGTAATCGTTCAGCGGGATGAACACGCTGCCGGCTTTGAATACCTCCCATCCAAGCAGCAAATCGGTGGAGCCTTCGTTCACCGCCACGAGCGGGCAGTAACCCAAACGTGCAATATCAAAAAGATTATTTCCGGCTGCCCCGTAATCCAGATAGTCGGCACCCTGCCAGCCTTTTGGAAATTTCTTCCCCTTCGCAGAGCAAACATGATAATGCCCGAAAGCAATTTCTTCGCCTTTGCTGTTGCGCCTGGGAATGGTTTTACCTTCCCAGCCGGTTTGCTCCAGCCTTACGTTCCATCCGCGCAGGATGCCGGTTCGCGGGTCGCGGTAAAATGTTTTTCTGAACGTTTTCCAGAAAAATTTATGAAACCATGCCGGTCCGGTTAAGTCAATCCCAAGGTACTTTGTGTTGTGCAGCTCCTCGGTTTTGATTGGATGACCGCTCCAGAAAACCTGCTCCACCTCTTTGGCGGTCATCCTGAGCATGTCTTTCAGTTCTATTCTTTGCATTTAAAATACAAGCCAACCGCTAAGAACGCAAAGAAACGGAAAGAAAAAAAATCCATCCCGGCAGCTTCATGCTCTTGCGGTTTAAAAAATTTGACGGCTTGAAAATCCGGAAGAAACGGATATTTGTTCCGCAGATGAAAAAAGTATTTGAAGCTCTTCTGCCCGGATGGAAAGGCGCTGACCTTCCCAACAAATTCCCGGCACACGTTCGCTTTGCGCTGCGTGCTTCTGTGCTGCTGGCTCACGTTTATTCCATCCGCCACTACGGACTTCCATTCGGAATGATTAGCTACGACAAGCGCGTAAGGATTATTGAAAAGCTTTATCATCATCCCAGCGCCACCATCCGCAGCATTGTTCAATTCTGGAAACTCACTGCCCTGATGACGCAATGCTGACCAACGATTCCTCCCGCAATATTGATGACGATGCCGACTTTGTGATTGTCGGCTCCGGACCTGCCGGCTCCGCCTGCGCGCGATGGCTTTCTGCTGCTGGCAAGAGCGTCATCCTGATTGAAGAAGGCGCGCCTCCCCGTCCCGTGACGGGCAGCGCGCTGGAGGCGATGACGAAAATGTACCGCGATGCCGGAGCGTTCGCCTCGCTGGGCGCTGATGCCATGCCGCTCATCCAGGGCAGATGCCTCGGAGGCGGCTCGGCTATCAACTGCGGCATCCACATTCGTTTTCCGGAGTGGGTGTGGCAGGAGTGGGTCGCCACCGACAGAAAGTGGGAGCGGCTGCTGCCGTGGAACGACCTGATGGAAGCTGCCGACATGATTGACCGCGAACTGCACGTGCAGGAAACGCCACCGCATCTGTATGGCGAAAACGGAGGGACGATGCTGCAGGCTTTTGGCGGCAAGGCGCATCCCATTCGCAGGAATGCGCCCGGCTGCAAAGGTTCGGGACGCTGCATGCAATACTGCCCCAACGATGCCAAGCAGAGCACCGACCGCAACTACATACCCATGTCCATCGCCAGCGGTGCGCGCGTGTATGCGAGCTGCGAAGTGAAAAAGGTGCTCATCAAAAATAACCGCGCGCTGGGCGTGAAGGGGAAATTTGCCTCCGGTGCGAAAATGACTGCGCGCGCAAGGCGGGCGGTCATCATGGCGGCAGGCGCAGTGCAGACACCCTGGCTGCTGCTCAAAAGCGGCATCCGGCTGAAGGGCAACGGCTTCATGTGTCATCCGGGCGCTTCGATGATGGGTTTGTTTGAAAAGAAGATTGCGGGCATGCCAGAAGCCACGCAGTCAGCCGAGAGCCTGCATTGGTGCAGGGAGAACATCAAGTTTGAGAGCCTCGGCATGCCTCGCGAGCTGCGCGCGGCACGGGTGCCCGGCTGCGGCAGGCTGCTGCAGAGCCGCCTGGAGAAATTGGACCACGTGGCGTTTTGGGGCGTTGCCTGCAGGGCGGAGGCGCGCGGCAAGGTGATGCGCGGACCCTTCGGACCGCTGGTGTGGTATTCGCCCACCAGCAAAGACCGCAGCCTTCTGCTGCGCGGGCTGGCGATGCTTGCGGAAGCGATGCTGAATGCTGGCGCACTCGAAGTGTGGCCCTCCGTTTACGGCACGCCCGAAGTGCTCACTTCAGTGAAGGATGCCAGGGCGATTGCTGATATTAAACCTCAGCCCGGACTGTTCCCGATGGCAGCTACGCATTTGTTTTGCGGAGTAACCGTGCGCGAGAAATTCCAGGCGGAAGGCGTGGACGGCTTGGTGATTGCCGACTCCTCCTTCTTCCCTTCGAACATCGGTGTCAATCCGATGTCATCCATCATGGCGGCTGCCGCGCTGGTGGCGAAGGCGTGGGTGTGAAGGGATGATGAACGGAATCAGGCGATTGAAGCGGGAGGCGGAGTTTAAGGTGAGGTTTATCCGATGTAATAGAGTGCCGGCATATTGACTTGTTTAATCCATTCGTAATCCTTTACATTGTACGCTTTTAGGATTTCGGTGATTTTTTGCGCCTTCTCAAACGGTTTCCGGTTTTTCAATCTGCTCGTCAATCAGGTTTTCACCAAGCAAGGTAAAGAACCCGGTAAGCAGAACCTCTGCATCTGTGAGATAAGCCAATCATGCGCGAGTGATATGTTATGCGTTATCATACATCTATTTTTTCGTAAGCATGCAGGAACCTCCGCGCCAGCAATTCCAGCTTAGTGTTTTTAATTCTGGTTCGGCTCTCAATTATAGGAGCGTATTTCGGGTTCGTGAGCACAGACTGACTTGTGCTATTCCGGAGGGTGATTCCGCTAAAAAATAAATAAGGTGACTTAGGTCATACAATTCTTTTAGACACAATCCTTACATTTTTGCTTTTTACGTTGATAAAACAACTTGACCAAAATCAACCACGATGGAAAGCAATAAGCATTCGGTTAAAACAAATCCTGCAAGGTTTTCTGTTGCCTGCAATTTCGACCCTGAGTTGATTCATCAACTCGCTAAATATCCGGTTTACGAGGTATATGGAAAACTGACATCCGATTTTTTTGGCGGGGGCAGACCGTCATTTTACCTGCCCGCAGTAGATAAAAAAGGGCTGGAGGATTATGTGCGCCACACGCACCGTCACGGTATGGAATTCAACTACCTGCTGAACTCTTCGAGCATGAACAATGTGGAATTTTGCAGATATTGTCATGAATGGGCGGAAAAATGCGTGCACATCCAGCCGGAATGGAGACGAACAATGACCCGGATATATGATGAACTGCTGGGAGATTTACATTCAGGTTCTTTATGGGAATCTTACTTCACTTCGCTTAAGCGGGTGGCGCGGAAAGTTTTGGGCAAAAGTGATTCAGTGGAGTCTGCCAACATGGTATCCGTTCGCTTGCCGGGAGGTGAACCGCTGCCCAACGCTAAAGGCAGAAGAGTGGGCGAGCGGCAAGTTTATCCCAAAAACCCCGTGTGCATCCGTCCTAAACCCGAAGGTGCAGTCAGCGTGGGAAATATGGGGCAAGCTCCCACAGAGGCTGTTCCTTTTGATTGAAAAGATAATCGTCTTATGGTGACTTGGCTCTGCGCAGGCGAATGAGGGTAGCCTAACTTGTCCTATTCCGGAAATCAAACCAGCAAATCACTCACTTCTCCAGAAACACCGGCTTCACCGTTATCATCAGCCACGCCCAGCTATTGAAGATGGATTTGTCACCGCCTTTGATGGCTTCCATCGAGGAGGAGGCAAACAGCGTGGAATAGCCGATTTTGAAGTTCACCATGTTGTTGAACGCATAGGTGCCGTATAAATCCAGCTCTACTCCGAGATATTTGCTCAGTGTTTCGCCAGAGTTTTCCGGGTCGGGCACGTTGTTCGTCAGGCCGAAATAGTGCGCGTCAAGCCCGGCTGAAATTTTTTCGGTGGCTTTGAATTCGCCTTTGAGGTAAGCATCTATCAGCCCGCCATTCTTCGTGTCAGCTGGGATGTTGATGAAATAATCCATGTGCCCGTAAAACTTGTGGTTGGTGGCGTACAGCGTGTTGAAGGTTCTGACCTCTTTGCTGCTCTCCGGGTCCGTGGCGTCACTGCCGGAGAGATAATCGTATCCAACAGCAAGTAACAGTTTCTTCAATTGGTAACTCGCCATTACGGAAAAGAAGTAGGCGCTGATGTCCTGGTTGCTTTTTGACTTTCCGTCCTGCCAGAAAAATGAGCCTTTGGCGGTGAAATCCCTTTTCTTATAAGTCAGGGCGGGTCCAGCGGTCACGCGGTATTTTGTTTTTTCGCTGGTGGAGTCGGTGGAGGTGAAGCCATCGGCAATCGTGTAAAGCGAGGCTTCGAAGTTGTCACGGAACTCGTTTTGCAGCCAGAGAAACATCAGCGTCTTGTAGTTGTTCAGCGTGTAGCCGGTGCCGAACAATCTCAACTCCTGCTGGTTGTAAGCCCCGCCAAGATGCGCATGGAATTTTTTGAATTTGAGCTTGAGCAGTGCTGCATCATGGCTGCGCGCCTGCTGTGTCCAGTCAACGTTTCCAAGCAGGCGGTGGTCTTCATACACCAGCTCCTGACGTCCGAACTTCAGCGACACGCTTTCCGAAAAAATGATTTCAGCCCACGCTTCGTGCAGAGCAGTGCTGGCAACGTCTTTGATTTGCTCCTCATCGCCCCACACGCGAACGTCCTGCAAGGAGAGGTACGTCCAGAACTTCTCGTGCTTGTAGAGCGCGTTCAGTCTTGTTCGCTGCGAAACGGCAAAGGCGACCTTTGACGAAGAATCGGGGAGGGTGGAATATCCAAAGCGCAGTTCAGCCCGTGGACGGAATTCACCGCTCAGCGTGAACTGCGCGGGCGCAGGCAGTGGCGATGCTGTCAGGAAAACAGCTACAGGAAGGAATAACGCAGGTCTGAGGGTTGCGTTGAATAACATTGCTTTTTTATGTATCAGTTTCTTCCTTTCCTGCATTCTTCAATTCCCGTATCCCCGAGCCGATGCCGCGCATCAGTTCCGGAATCTTTTTTCCTCCGAAAAAGAACAGCAGCGCCACCACGATTATCAGCAGCCATTCTCCCCAGCCGGGCATTCCCCACAGCAATATGCAGTCGGTTGTTATCATGCGATTGTTTTTACCAATGATTTTTTCTTTCCCTTTTCCTTGAATCCCGCCACGGATTCAAGCAGATGCGCAAGGTACAGGTAAAACGGATGTGCGTTCACGTCATGCAGACGCTGATGGAAGCGGGTTGAAAATTCTTTCACGTGTTCGCTCAAAAATTTTTGCAAAGCATCAAGCGTGACTTTCCGCTGCTCGTGGTTTTCCGCCAGCGCCACTTTCAGACACAGCAGCGAAACGAATTCCAGCTCGTAGGAAAGCGAGTCGGGCGAATTGCCGCTATTGGGAGTGAAGCCAAACGCTTTGTAGAATGCTGCTAAATTGCCCAGCGCTTCATAAGAAGGATTCACGGCAGTTTCTGTTTGCGGCACGTTTCCTTTCAAAAACAGGCGCGTGTATTCATTGAGCAATTCATCTTCCCTGATGCAACCGGCAATCAAGCGAAGGTGATTTTTTATTTCATCAGACGTCAATGAGTTTTCCAGCAGCTCTTTTGCCGTCTCACTGATTTCCGCCAGTTCATTTTTCTCCGGATAGGAAAATCCGCGGCTGAGGAGGCGGTAGAGGTCAGCGCGCAGCAGGTAATCGAGCTTGTCGTTTGTTTCCATGACGATTTTATTTAACAATCAGATTCATCCAGGGCGCATAATGCTTGCGTGCGCCCACGTTCTGAAACTCACCGTTCCATACAGCAAAGGCGATGGAGGTGGTATCCGCGAGCGGTGCATCATTGGCGTCATCGGAAATCAGCGGGCGGGCGATAATCACGCGCCACTTGCCGTTTTCCCATTTGCCCCAGCCGCGCGCATTCTGCTTGGGATGGGTGGTGAATGTGCCAAAACCTTCAGCCATCGCTTCTTCCACCGGTTCGGTGCGGTTCAGCACCGACACCGGGTTGCGGGCATACAAGCCCGGCATGTAGTTCAGCTCTTCGGGCGTTTTGAACTGCTCCGTGTAAGGCTCCTGCGGAAATTCGCCTTCAGCATAAAGCGGCTGTTCGTGGAAGTGATACATGTCAACCCAATAATTCGGGTGCGCATGCTGCACGTCACGATACCCCAATTCAATGTCATCCTGCCAAATGGCTTTCCAGTGGATGATGTGCACCCTGCCTCCCTTGTTGCCCATCATGTAGTTCTGCGGGTTCTTCGGGTCAAGCGGCAGCTGTATCGCCACCTGGTCAACAAACCTGTCGGCATCTACGATGGCATTGCGGGTTGAGTCGTTCCACTCAAGCAGGAAGGCAATCCAGCCGCTGGCATGCACGGAGCGCACCTGCACCTCATCAATGGACGGGTGCGTGTTGTGCGGGGGAATGACATTTTGCGGAAGCATCTTCACCCGCGTCACCGGAGCCGATGACCACAGCTGGCTGTTTACATCCCTGAAGGGAATTTCTTTTACCGCCACCGAAACCACTTCATTCTCGATGAATTGCGGTCCGGCTTTCTGACATCCTGAAAAAATGACGGCAGCTGCAGCAAGCGGCATTAAAAATTTTTTCATGGTCCTGTTTGACATTTTAAGGAGTGTTGTGACGGAATGATTTCACTTTATCATCATAGTAGGGTCTCACGTAAATCGGCTCGGTGAAAGGCACCCGCGTCACCACATTGCCTTTCTCATCATAGCCGATTGCATAGCTGCCATCGGTTTTGTAGGAATGGATGATTTTCGGAGAATTGCCGAACAGCAGGAATGCCGCGAGCAATTCCTTGTCATCCCTGATGTTGCGGTATGTTTCAATGGCATTGTCAACACCGGGACCGAAAAGCTGATACAGAAATTCCCTCGGAACATGGATGGGCGGAACGTAATACACGTTGGGTTCCGTGCCGTACTGCGGATAAAGCGGCAGCGCCAGCTTTTTGATGCGCACAATCTGGTCAATGGGGTTGTCGCGTCTGGGCTGGTCATGCCTGCTGATGAAACCCTGCATCCTGATTTTCCCGATGCACGTCTGCACGCAGCGCGGCTGCTCGCCTTTTTCAACGAGCGGATAGCAGCCGATACACTTTTCGGAAACACGCGTCACCATGTTGAAAAAAGTTTTCTTGTAGGGGCACGCCTTCACGCACTCCCTGTAGCCGCGGCAGCGCGACTGGTCAATGAGCACGATGCCGTCTTCGGGTCGCTTGTAAATCGCCTTTCTCGGGCAGGCGGCAAGGCATCCCGGAAAGGTGCAGTGATTGCAGATGCGCGCGAGGTAAAACATCCATATGCTGTGGATGCCGGTAAAGAAGGCTCCCTTCTCCACGATGCCTGCACACTCGTCTTCGCCCATGTTGGGATAGGCGTAATCCCTTTCCTTCGGGCGCCAGCCGTTGACGGTTTCTCCTTCGGGCACGTCTTCGAAAATTGTTTTCCCCTCATACGTTTCGCTCGCTTTATTCCACTTCTGCCCGTTGAGCTGCCTGAGGAGGTTCAGGTCCCACTGCTGCGGATATCCGCCATAGGGCTTGGTTTCCACGTTGTTCCAAAACATGTTCTCCTGCCCCTTCCCGGATGTCCAGGTGGTTTTGCAGGCAACCGTGCAAGTCTGACACGCAATGCATTTGTTGGTGTCAAAGACATAGGCAATCTGGCGCTGCGGACGGCTCTCCTCGTATGGAAATTCCATCTTGCGCTTCAGCTGCCAGTTATATACTTCTGCCATGACGGGAGGTTTATTATAATTATATGGAAACAAAATTTCCTTTCATGAACCGCCTGAATTCCTCGCTTTCGTATGTGGGGCGGATGCGGTTCACAGCGCCTTCCCACAATCCCTTGCCGCCCACACCGCCTTTTTCCGCAAGCTCAATTTTCACAAATGCTTCGCGCGGGTTGCCGGTGGCGCCATGCACGTCCACCTCAAAGCCTTTGTCAATCACTTGTCCGAAATTGTTTTTGCGCACCAGCGTATCGGTGAGCAGCGTGGGCTTCAGCCAGGCGCGCGTGCAACTCTGATGCGAGCCGAAGCGGAACATTGCCTGGTAGCCGGTGTGTGGATTTTTTGCCAGCCCGGTGGGATTTTCCTCCGCACCCTTGATGGAGCCATACGTGGCGGCATACACGTTATGCCACATGCGCGTGACACCGCGGGGCGTCCCCGGATAGTAGCGTGCGCGGCACATCATGCGCGCCAGCTTGTATTCCGGCTTGTCCTTTTTATTCTGCCAGCCGCGAAACGGGCGGTCTTCAGGGTCTGCATCCACCCACACATAGTCCCCGTCTTCAATGCCCAGTTCTTTTGCATCCAGCGGGTTGATGTCCATATACATCTCGGTCACGAAGGGCTTCCGCTTGTCATATCTGTAAATGTCGCTGAACGGACCAAACCACATCGCCACCACGTCCGTGTCAACCGGAGTCGTATGCGCACCATGACGGTATTTGGGCGTGTGGAAGATGAACCGATACCTTGAATCTTTGGCAGCCAGCGGATGCGTGGTCTTTTTCACTTCGTCCCATGATTTGACCACATGGCGTCCCTGCCGCACATCGGTTGACAAATCATTTTCCGGCACACCGTATTTGTCAGGCGTTTCAGGATTGATGACCGGATGCTTTTTTGAAACAATCACATTCGGCTCATAGAATGTGGAATCCACCGGCTCGCGGAACACGGGGATATTTTCCCCGCTGGCACGGAACTCCGGTTCATCGCGGTAAAACTCCATCCTGCCGCTTTTGGTGTACCACAGCTTGTCTTCCTGGCTTTGCTCGAAGCCGACAAACTTGGGATAGGTGCGCGACATCAGCAAGGCAGGAATTCCTTTCTGGGCTTTCGCTTCGAGGTCAGCAACCTTGAATCCGCTGGTCGTGACGCTGCTGTTGAATATGCGCTGCAGGTAAACTTCCGGCTTGCCGTCATGCACGAATTTGAAATAATCATGGAAACGCTTGTCGCCCGTTTGTTCTCCGAGCGCTTTGGCGATGCCGGCAAGCACCTCCATGTCGCCCCGCGTATTGAAAATTCTCGGCAGCGGAGTACGCGGGAAAATGTAGAGGAACGGGTTGGTGACTGACATCGTAGCATCCGGAATTTTCAGCTCCGCCCATGAATCAATGGCGAACACGATGTCGGCATATTCGCACGAGCCGGTCCACCACCAGTCGCACACGCCAATGAATTCCACCTTCGGATAGGCATTGATGACATTTTCATAATGCCCTTTCGCGTTGCCGAGCAGCGAATTGCCGTTGGAAACGAGAATGGCTTTGGTGGGCGTTGGCACATGCGTGTTTCCCGTAAGCACCTTGTTTCCCACGCGCAGGATGCGGTCGGTGTTATTGAAGAAGTGAGCCGATTCGTAGTAAACATACTTCTTCACCTCCGCAGGCAGCATTTCATCCAGCTGGATGTTGAACGGGTTTTCAAAAATGTAAGTCGGCAAGCCGCTGAAGAATGCCGCGCGGTAATTGCCGGCATAGCTGCCCACGTTGCCGCCCACGCGGCCGATGTTGCGCGTGAGCGCTGCCAGCAGCAGCACGGTGCGGTCCTTCAAATCATTATTGAAGAACTGATTCGGACCCATGCCCATCGCGAAAAGCGTGGAGCCGCTGTTTTTGGCAATCTCGCGCGCCACTGCAATGATACCATCTTTGGGCGCCCACGTGATTTCTTCCACCGTTGCCGGGTCGAAATTTTCGATGACATATTGCTTCACCAGGTCAAACACCGGGCGCACTTCCACTTCCCTGCCGTCAACGGTTTTGATTTTGAAGCTGCCTTCCAGCGCGGGGTTGATGCCGCGGGCGCTGAACCGCTTTCCATAGTCATCGCGCGTGACGGTCACCGCCTGGTTTTTATTTGCATCCCACATCATGAAGTCGCCCCACTCGCTCTGCAGTTTTTCACTCACAAAAGCCTGACCCTGCTGCAAAGAGGCGGGAGGCTTTTCGCCTTCTTTCATCACTTTCAGATAATTTTCAACGTTTGCCGGCTTGTAATTCGCAATGACGTCTTCCGGCTTGAGCATCCTTTGCGTGTCAAGGCGGACGAGCAGCGGCAGGTCAGTGTATTTCTTCACATAGTCAGCGTCATATAATTTTTCGGAGATAATCACATGGATGAAGCCCAGCGCCAGCGCGGGAGTGACGCCCGGGCGCACCACGAGCACGTTGTCGCCCTTGTTGCAGGTAGCGCTGTATTCGCAGGCAATTACCGTCACCTTCGCGCCTTTCATACGGGCTTCGGTGAGCCAGTGCGCATCAGGCATTTTCGTGGTAATCCAGTTCATTCCCCAAATCACCACATGCTTGGTGTGTTCCACACATACCAAATCCCAGTCAACGGTCTGCTGTCCGGTGACCATCGGATGCCCCGGTGGCAGGTCGGTATGCCAGGCATAGCTGTCCCAGCAGCGCGCACCTTTGGCGTCTTTGGCGTCCGCTTTGCGGATGTGCGCATCGAGCAAAGCGAGCGAGTTTGCCAGCCGCTTCATCCCGAAGATGCGCGTGACGCCCAGCGCGGGCATGCCTCCGCGCAGCTTGAGTACCTGCGTGCCGATGCCGTGTGCGGCTTCAATCATCAGGGGGTCGTAGCCCTGCTTTTCCAGAAACTGCCTGCCTTTGTCACCGCTATAATTTTCAGCGATGTTCTGAAAAACTCTGGCGGTGTATTCAAAAGCCTGTTCCCAGGTGATTTTCACGAAAGGCTCTTTGCCGCGCCCTTCCACATAGCGCGCTGCTGGTTTTCCGTCTGCTTCGCGCGGAAAGCCGTCATGAATCCATTGCAGGAAACCCTGGCGCACCACCGGGAATTTTATTCTGCGGTCGCCATAGAACCTGCGAATCAGCGCCAATCCTTTTTGGCAGCAGCGCGGCTCCCAGCGTGCGGAAGGCGTGTTGCCATACAAATCGGCAGCCTGGTTGTAATTGAAACTAGGAGCGATGCGCACCATCGTGCCGTTTTTCACATGAGCCTGTAAAAGACAGTTGTGCGTGTCGTTGGGCGCGCAGAGGAATGTGAATTCACTGTCATAATTCCAGAGATTGCGGTAGGTGCGCTCCCAATCGCGGTTGGGATAGTATGCCAGCGGATTCTCGACATTGACGGGCGAGAAGAAAGTGAAGATGGAACCGTAATTGGCTTTAACGTAATGGGCTACGGCAAGAGCTCCGGCACCAGCCAAAGCCGTTTTCAGAAACGTTCTTCTTTTGTAAGACATGTCAAAGAAAATTGTTGGAAACAGAATTACTTCCGGAACAGATTTCATCTAATGACTAATGTCACTCATGAAAGTGATTTTACTCAAAGTGAACAGGGGGCTGAGGAAAATGTTGAAATCCGTTTATCCGCCAATCTTCACCATGGCGCGTGCGGGGCGGGATGATTCAGCGCAGCGACTATCGAACAAGCTGCCGCCCTGCTGAAAGGCTTTCGCATTGACAGCTTCAAGGATAAGCGGGCGAATGTCTTCCTCATGGCGCATGGCAGCGAGCAAATCCCATTCTGCGCGGGAGAAAAGGCAGTTGCGCAGCTTGCCGTCAGCCGTCAGCCGCAGCCGGTTGCACGTCTCGCAAAACGGCTGCGACACGGAGCTGATGACAGCGAAAGTTCCCGCATAACCCTTCACGCGATAGCTCTTCGAGGTGCTGTTGAAATGGTCGCTGAGTTTTTCCACCGGGAACCGTTCAGCGATGCGCGAAAAAATTTCCTTGTATGTCATCACCCGGTGGCGCTGCCACCTGTTTCCTTCAAAGGGCATGAACTCGATGAAGCGCACGTGCAGCGGCACGTCTTTGGTCCACGCCACAAATTCATTCAGCTCATCTTCGTTCACCCCTTTCATCATCACGGCATTCACCTTAATATAAAAGCCGCGCGACAGAGCGGCATCAATATTTTCCCGCACCGTTTTGAAAACATC
>DATLYB010000100.1:0-2520 GCA_035575215.1 Chitinophagales bacterium | reverse complement strand
TTCATGGCGCAGGTGATTCCAGTCCCAGCGGTCAGTGGGCTGCACGCCCCACATGTCAAATTGCAGAATGCCCTGCGAGATGGGAGAGCCTTCGTAGGTTTCATAACGTCCGTATTGTTTCGCCAAATCGTTGGAAGCGGTGAGGGCAGCGTAGTAAATCGTTTCGAAGATGTTCTTGTTCAGGATTTTTGCCTCCTCGCTGTCAAACGGCAGCCGCAGCAGGATGAACGTGTCCGCCAGTCCCTGCACGCCAATGCCGATGGGGCGGTGACGGAAATTACTTTTCTGCGCTTCCGGTACGGGATAATAGTTGACGTCAATGACTTTGTTGAGGTTTCGGGTTACTACACAGGTGACGTCAAAAAGTTTTTGGAAGTCAAATTGCCCGTCAATCACGAATTTGTTCAGCGCAATGGAGGCGAGGTTGCACACCGCCACTTCATCGGACGATGTGTATTCCAGGATTTCGGTGCAGAGGTTGCTGGAGCGGATAGTGCCGAGATTCTTTTGATTGGATTTTTTGTTGGCAGCATCTTTATACAGCATGTAAGGAGTGCCTGTTTCAATCTGTGATTCGAGGACGGCAAACCACAAATCCTGCGCCTTCACTTTCCTGCGGGCGCGCCCTTCGTTTTCGTAGCGGGTATAAAGCTCATCAAACTGCTCGCCATAGCATTCATACAAGCCGGGCGCCTCATTGGGGCAAAACAGCGACCATTCGGCATTTTCCTTCACGCGCTTCATGAATAAATCCGGAATCCACAGCGCATAAAAGAGGTCGCGTGCGCGCAATTCTTCTTTCCCGTGATTTTTTTTCAGCTCAAGAAATTCAAAGATGTCCGAATGCCACGGTTCCAGATAAATCGCAAACGAGCCTTTGCGCCTTCCCCCGCCCTGGTCAACATAGCGGGCGGTGTCGTTATAGACGCGCAGCATGGGCACGATGCCGTTTGACTGCCCGTTCGTCCCTCGGATATAGCTTCCGGTAGCACGGATGTTGTGAATGCTCAGTCCGATGCCGCCTGCCGACTGCGAAATCTCCGCGCAGCGTTTCAGCGTGTTGAAGATGCCCGGGATGCTGTCTTCTTCCATTGCCAGCAGGAAGCATGATGAAAGCTGCGGCTTGGGAGTGCCCGCATTAAAGAGCGTGGGCGTGGCGTGGATGAACCATTTTTCCGACATCAGCGTGTAGGTTTCCACGGCAGCATCAATGTCATTTTTATGAATGCCGATGGCCACGCGCATCAGCATGTGCTGGGGGCGTTCCACCACCTTGCCGTCCAATTTCAGCAGGTAAGCTCGTTCCATCGTCTTAAACCCGAAGTAATCGTAATTGTAATCGCGGTCATAGATGATGGATGAATCCAGCCGCTCAGCATGGCTCATCACAATCCGATAGACGTCATCGGCAATCAAAGGCGAGCGGGCGCCCGTGCGGGGATTGGTATAATTGTACAGCAGGTGGATGGTCTGCGAGAATGACTTGATGGTGTTTTTGTGGAGGTTTGAAACCGCAATGCGTGCTGCAAGGATGGCGTAATCGGGATGTTTGGTCGTAAGGGAAGCCGCTGTTTCCGCGGCAAGGTTATCCAATTCGGTAGTGGTGATGCCGTCATACAATCCCTGAATCACCACTTTGGCGATTTCCACCGGCTGAACATGCCGGTCGAGTCCGTAGCTGAGCTTGTTGATGCGAGCCGTGATTTTGTCAAAGTAAACAGGCTCTTTTACACCACTTCTTTTAATGACGTACATATCTTTTTTAGTTTAGAGTTTAGAGCTTGCGGTTTACCAGTCGAAAGCATACTCGGAGTGTTCTGCTTTCACATCCAAGAATCCCGTTAATCCCGGTCAAAATTCTTCTGTCAGCGAAAACACCTGCTCATCGCGCTTTGCCGTTACGCCAGCTTTCTGATAATCGGCCACCCTCTTTTCAAAGAAGTTTGTTTTCCCCTGCAATGAAATCATATCCATCCACGGGAAGGGATTGAGGGTGTTATAAACTTTCGGCTGTCCCAGGGACGCAAGCAGCCTGTCGGCAACAAACTCGATATACTGGCACATCAGGTCTTTATTCATCCCGATGAGCGAAACCGGCAGGGCATCGCTCACGAATTCCTTTTCGTAACCCACTGCATCGCAAATGATGTTGCGGATATCCTCACCCGGAATTTTATTGTGCAGCATCGAGTAAAGCAGGCAGGCGAAATCGGTGTGCAGCCCTTCATCGCGGCTAATCAGCTCATTGGAGAAGCACAGCCCCGGCATCAGACCGCGCTTCTTCAGCCAGAAAATCGCACAGAAGCTTCCCGAAAAGAAGATGCCTTCCACGGCAGCAAAAGCCACCAGCCGGTGCGCGAACGATGGCGCATTCCCGATCCAGCGCAGCGCCCATTCTGCTTTTTTCTTCACGCACGGAACTGTTTCAATTGCGTTGAACATCTTTGCTTTTTCCAGCGGGTCTTTGATGTAAGTGTCAATTAAGAGACTGTAGGTTTCCGCATGGATATTTTCGATGGC
>DATLYB010000099.1:0-2263 GCA_035575215.1 Chitinophagales bacterium | reverse complement strand
GGGAAAAACGATGCTGGCAAAGCGAATCCCCACCATCCTCCCCCCGCTCACGCTGCATGAAGCGCTGGAAACGACTAAGGTTCATTCCGTTGCCGGGAGGCTTCCTGCGAACGCCTCACTCATCTATCAGCGACCGTTCCGCTCACCGCATCACACGATTAGCGATGTGGCATTGGTGGGAGGGGGCAGTAATCCGCAGCCGGGAGAGATTTCACTTGCACATAACGGAGTGTTATTTCTGGATGAATTGCCCGAATTCAAGCGCACCGTGCTCGAAGTGATGCGCCAGCCGATGGAAGAAAGGAAAATCACCGTTTCCCGCTCGCGCTTTTCGGTGGAATATCCCGCGAGTTTCATGTTGGTCGCCTCAATGAATCCATGTCCATGCGGCTATTATAATCATCCTGAAAAAGAATGTGTATGCGCGCCCGGTGTCGTGCAGAAATACCTCAACAAAATTTCCGGACCGCTGCTCGACCGGATTGATTTGCACGTGGAGGTGACTCCGCTGCCGATTAAAGATTTGTCACAAGAGCGGCTGGGAGAAAAAAGTGAATCCATTCGGGAAAGGGTGATCAGCGCGCGAAAAATTCAGGAAAAAAGATTTGAAAGAATTCAGGGAATCTACTGCAATGCGCAAATGGCAACCAAAGAACTCCGCGAATACTGCCGCATTGATACCGCTTCACAAACCTTGCTCAACAAAGCCATGGAGCGGCTTGGGCTTTCGGCAAGAGCGTATGATAGAATTCTTAAAGTCGCCCGCACCGTTGCCGACCTTGCCGCAAGTGAAGACATCAGGATGGAACATCTTGCAGAAGCGATTCAATTCAGAAGCTTAGACCGTGAAAGTTGGGCGGCTTGATTGTTATTATCACCGTTGTCTTAATGAGCAATGGCAAAGCAGAAAAACATCATTGACCATTTACTACCATTTGCTTTGTTACTGTGCTAATTTTCCTACCTTTAGGGCTGCGCTTTCACATGGCTTTTGTACGATTTTTACTTTTCATCCCGCTCGGCTTATCCGCTCTCAGCGCCAGTGCGCAGGATATCCATTTCTCCCAATTCTATGCTTCCCCGCTCACGCTCAACCCTTCGCTCACCGGATTTCATGAAGGCTCCTATCGCCTCACCGGCATCTACCGCAACCAATGGCGCAGCGTCACCTCGCCCTATCAGACTTTTGGAGCGTCATTCGATATGCGTCTGCTGCAAAGCAAGCTGAAAGACGTTTTGGGGGCAGGCATCTCCATTTTGTATGACAAAGCCGGTGACGGTAACCTCAGCCTCATGGGCACTATGGCGTCTGCTTCATTTCACAAGGCGCTGGGGAAAGACAACAACCATTTCATCGGCATCGGAATTCAATTGGGCTTTGCGCAACGCTCGTTGGATTACAACAGCCTTTCATTTCCTGAGCAGTATGTGAATGGCTCTTTTGTGCTCACGCAGCCTAACGGTGAAAATTTTTCAGGCTCCACCGTAAATTATTTCGACATGAATGCCGGCTTGCTGTGGACATCCCAATTCGGAAAACGGCTGGGTGTCTTTGCCGGAACAACATTCTTTCACCTCACGCAGCCCAAAGAATCGTTCCTTGGAGATAATGACTATCGCCTGCATCTGAGGGAACTTGCGCACGCGGGACTGAACATCCGGGCAAACGAGCATTTTTACATCACACCCAATTTTCTGTTCATGCACCAGAACAAGGCAAAGGAAGTAAACTTAGGCAGTGCAGCGGAATATCATTTCAAGGATACCCATAACACCATCCTAAGTCTTGGCGGATGGTACCGCCTCGATGATGCACCTATTGTGTCGGCAAGCCTTGAGCACAGAAGCATCAGGATAGGCGTTGCCTATGACGTAAATACATCCGAGCTGCAACCAGCCAGCAGCCACCGCGGTGCTTTTGAGATTTCAATACTATACATCGGAAAAATCAGCAGGGTGGAAGCGCCCCTTTTGGTGCCCTGCCCCAGGCTTTAATAGTTCGGAGCTTAGAATTTGACAACTAACTTCAAATTTCAATTTCAAACTTCAAACTTGATAAATAGGATTAACCCGTGAAGAAAATTATCCTCATAATTTCCTTTTTTCTGATAGCACCGGCTATTTACGCGCAAACCGAAACTGAAATTTCAGACACCGCCAAAACCGAAAAGCCCAAAAAGCAAAAGAAATACAAAACCCGCAAACATATCAGGGCTGCCAACCGGATGATGGCTAAGGGAAATATCTATGCCGCCAGCGACAA
>DATLYB010000098.1:0-5179 GCA_035575215.1 Chitinophagales bacterium | reverse complement strand
GGGCAAGCGCGGGAGCCTTGAAGCAATACCCAGGCAACCGGAAATCTTTAACGATTCTCAGTCTGGCATTTATCTCACCGGTGAAGCACCTCGAACTATTGATTGACGCGCTCAGCCTGATAAATGATTTTGCTGTGGAGTGGCATCATATAGGTGATGGCGATGAATATGCTGTCCATGTAAAAAACTATGCAAGGGAAAAGCTGAGTTACAAACGAAATATCTCTTACTTCTTTCACGGCACGATGAACAAAGCAGAGATAACGGATTTTCTTCGCAATCAGGATATTGACATGATTGTGAACACTTCATTCTCTGAAGGTCTTCCGGTTTCGCTGATGGAGGCAATGGCATTCAGCATTCCGGCTGTTGCCCCCCGCGTAGGCGGAATTCCGGAAATCATCGAACACGGCAAAAACGGTTTTCTGCTGTCATCATCACCTTCAGCCGGGGAGCTTTCGGAAACATTAACCGCCTACTGGAAATCGGACACAGGCGCCAAGAATTTTCTGAAAATGCAGGCTTACAAAACGTGGGAGGATAAATTCAATGCGGAAACCAACTACCGAAAGTTCGCTGAGGACATCTTGTCGCTTTAGAGCCTAATTTTGCTTGAAGCAGGAGCATGAAGAAACTACTCATCATTTCCTACTTTTTTCCTCCGTCAAATTTTGCCGGGTCTTACAGGATTGAGTCCTTTGCGAAATATCTGCCTGAAAACGGATGGAAGCCCATTGTCATCACCCGCGGATGGCAGCCCGGACAGACGGTCACGTATTTCCCCTCACCCAATCAGGAAACAATTGTTGAAGATTCAGCCGAACGAACGGTTATCCGGCTTCCCTTCAAGGGCAACCTGCGCGACCGCATCTACGCACGCTGCAAGAACAACCCCCTCCTTAATTTGGCAGCCCGTCTGCTGTCGTTTCTTGAAATCCTGTTTCAGAATTTTATTCGCGGATTTTATCCCTATAATGATTTTTACCATGAAGCCATGAGGGTGTTGCGGAGCGACCCTGAAATACAGACCGTGTTGATTTCGGGACGTCCTTTCCAGCAGTTTAAAATCGGCTTTCTGCTCAAGAAGAAATTCCCTTCCATTAAATGGATTGCCGATTACCGCGATGAATGGAGCACCCATCAATGGATTGTGGACCAAAGCCTGAAAGACCAGTTTATCGGCTGGGTGGATTATTACTTCGAAAAAAGATGGATGAAGAATGCCCATGCCTTCATCACCTGTTCGGAAAATTGGAAGAATAATATCGAACGCTTCACGGGCGTGAAGGGGCAGGTGGTGCTGAACGGCTATGAGGAAGAAGTGCGCGAGGTTTTTATGCAAAAAAGCGTGGGTAAGCGAGAGGCATTCACCATTGTTCACAACGGCACGCTGTATAGTTCCCAGCCCGTGAATGAATTTCTGAGCGCCTTTAAAAAATTCGTTGACAAAGGGCAGAAAGCTGACGTTTTACTGCTCTTTCCCGGAATTCTCAATGAGTCGGAGCAGGCGAAGAGGATAGTTGACAACTTGCGGGGGTATGAGCGGTACTACCGGATGATGCAGCGAATTCCCAAGCAGGAAGTAATCGAAATGCAAAGCTCCGCCAGCATCCTGCTAATGTTCGGCACGAAAAGAGAAATAAAGGGACACTATTCCAGCAAGATTTTCGAATACCTGGCAGCCGGAAAGCCGATTCTGCTTTACCCTACTGACCATGACGTGATTGAAGAGCTGCTAAAAAAAACAGGAGCCGGACACGTGCTGTCAGAAGAAAGCGAAGTGCTTCAATTTCTGGAGGACGAATACCGCAGATATCAGGACGACAGCCGTATTCAATTTGTTGATAACAGGGACATTTCATTTTATTCGCGCAGAACTCAGGCGCAAATTCTATCTGAATTTTTAGATAAGGAAACCGCCCGGGCGCAGGCTGAAAATCCCGTTTTCACTTTCCGGAATAATCTGTTCCGCGCAATGGACAGGCTGCATGTTGACCGCGCGATGCTCACCATGAGGCACAAGCATACGCTGGTGCTATGCATGCATCGTGTTTCTGATGAAGTGGATGAAGCCAACCCTCCCTTGTGCACCCGTGCTTTTAAAAAATTTGTTGACCGGATACTGAAAAATTATACCCCCTGCAGCCTCAGCGATTTAGCGAACCCGCCCAAAACCAACCGCGTGCTTTTCACCTATGATGACGGGTACAAGGATTGGAAAGATAATGCGATGCCCGTTCATCTTCAGAAGGGAATACCCGCTGTTTTATTCGTAGTAAGCGAAACGGTGCGCAGCCGCAGACCGATTTGGACGCAACTGCTTGCTGAAGCGGTAAAAAGCAAGTTCAGGCAAGGCAAACCCATCAAGGTGAAAATTGGCGGCAGAACTTTTCAATATACCCCTGCAGATAATACTCCGGAGCAGACATCACTGGAGCTTTTCGAATTGCTGTTGCCTGTTCCCCTTCAGGAAAAATTGAAGACGGTGTTTGAAATCGGAGAAAGGGGATTTGAAAAAAATTGTCCGGGGATGCTCGCGGAGGCGGATGTGCGCGAAATCACCCGCCACAATTTTGAAATCGGGTCGCATAGTTACTTTCACGAAAACTATAAGATTCTGACCCCTGGTGAAATCAGAAGGGACATGCTCGATTCAAAAACCTACCTTGAATCCTTGACAGGAAAACCTTGCCTCTCGTTTGCCTTTCCAAACGGTTTGTTCACCAGCGACTCGGTGGAGCTGGCTCATCAGGTTGGTTTTAAGTTTGTTTTCGGCACCCGTGACAACATTCTGAAAAACGGGGCGGTGGAAAAAATACTGCCCCGCGTCTCCATTTATCATCAAGACCCCGTTGAATCGTATTACAAAGCCCTGCTGGTGCACGGCAGGTTAAAGAGATTTCTTTATGAGCGAGTTTATGAGCGAGCAAAGTAACCGTGTGAATTACGAGCGCCCTGAGCTTGTCATGAAATACGGAAAGTTCAGCCGTCTGCAGAAAGGAGAGCAGCTCATCTTAAGCAAGTACCGGCACCAATTCGAGGGTAAGAATATCCTCGACATTGGCGTAGGGGGCGGCAGAACGGCAGTTCATTTAATCCCGTTAGCCGCCACCTATAAGGGCATTGATTTCTCAGGCGAAATGATTAAGCTGTGCGCTCAGCGTTTTGCCGCTGTGCCCAATGCGGTGTTTGAAAAAGACGATGCACGGGAACTTGTCACCTGCAAAAGCGGATTTTTTGACGCAGTGTTTTTCAGCTTCAACGGAATTGATTGCGTTGACCTCAGCGGAAGGAAACAAATTTTAAAACACGTGCATCGCGTGCTGAAACCCGGAGGCTATTTCATCTTTTCCTATCATAATTCCGGCAACCTTAAAAAACTTTACGGCTTGCAGCTTCCCAAGAATCCCTTTAAGTGGAGGTGGGAAATAGGCAGAATGCGCAAGCTCAGGATGCTCAACGGTCCCTGGCAAAACTATAAGGGATTGGATTTCTTCACACTGCGTGACGGAGGGGACGATTTTCAGGTTGACGTGATGTACGTTAATCCGCGGTTTCAGGAGGAAATGCTGATCGACTCTCACTTTATTGTCTTAGACCGGATTGATGCACAGAAGGGGCGAACTCTTACCCGCGAATCCGCTCAAAAGTCAGAAACACCCTGGATTTATTTGGTATGTGAAAAGAAGGAACGGTTGGGGGTTGGTACAACATGAACGAGCCGGAATTCAAGGAGATGGATTTGAACAGACCGGAGGATGCTGCGCGGGTTCACCAATTTCTGCTGAGCCATCCGGAGGCATCATCACATCAATATCCGGGGTATATGTCGGCCTGTTATCCCAATCGCAGCATCCGTTTTTTTCTTTTGACAGACGGAATGGAAGACGTTTGCGGGTGCCTGGTTTCCGAGCGGGCCGGCATCGCTGACCTGCAGTTTGGTCCCATAGGTACGCACACCGGGCATATCGCAGCGTGTGTTTTACGCGTTAACCATCATTACCATAAGAAGCGGTACGGCATGCTTCGCGTGCAGCTTCCATGTTATCCGGATGACTCATACTCTGAAAAAATAGCAGCAGCCATCCGCAGCGAAAGACGGTTTTACACACAAAAAAAAAATAACTGGGCTACCTTGATGCTTTCACTCCGGCAGGAGTATAATGAGCTTCGAAGGAACTATTCCGAAAATCTCAGGAGAAACATTAAAAAAGGTATAACACTCGGGCTGCACGTGAAGATGCTCGCTTCAGACAGTGAAATTAAAAAGCTGGGAGAGATATTCGACTCACTTTACACATGGCGGGGAGTGAAAACCACCTGGACGAATTCTCCGGAAACGTTCCTCAGGTGGTATCAATATTTCGATGCACATTGCAAAGCCTGTTGGTTTGGCGTATTTGACAAAGACGAAAAAATGCTGGGTGGAATTTTGCTGGTTAAACAGGGCGACACCGTCTTTTATCAGACGGGCGCTACCGACCCCGAACAGCGCAGCGCCCCCGTGCTTCATGTGTGCTTTGACCATGCTATCCGCTGGGCAAAAGATTCGGGATTTGCTTTTTTTGACTTTGGTGGATATCACCTCGAAGCAACCGAAGCCGACCAGACTTACCACATCAACAACTTTAAATCAATGTTTGGCGGCAGCATCCAAAAGTCCTATCCGGCAATGATATTCCCCTTGTTTAAACCTGCTTACTGGACGCTCATCGGGTTGTTATCAGTGAGGGACAAGCTCAATCAATGATTCTTTCACGAAATACTAAATACCTTTAATTACTCAAATGATTGTAAATACTTATTGCCTGCTGATTTCGCAGATTCCTTCAGATAAAAATATACCTGCCTGATGAAAAAAATACTCACCTGTGTCGGCACCCGTCCCAACTTCATCAAAGTGATGAAGCTCCGCGATTTATTGAAGAAACGCGGCTTCGATTACAAGCTGCTGCATACCGGTCAGCACTTTGATGACAACATGAGCAAAATCTTTTTCGACCAGCTCCGGCTCGGCAAGCCTGACTACTATCTGGGCATCGGGGGGGGCACCAACAATGAGGTGGTCGGCAGAATCATCAAGGAAATAGACCCGCACATCAGCAAACACAAACCTGACCTGGTGATTGTGCCCGGTGATGTCAATTCCACCTTTGCCTGCGCGTTTGCTGCAGCTTCT
>DATLYB010000097.1:0-5599 GCA_035575215.1 Chitinophagales bacterium | reverse complement strand
CTCCGCAGCGCCAGTCGGAAATCAGCCAGCGCAAAAAAATCATCATTTGCGAACACTGCGGAAGAATCCTGGTGGATGCGGATATTGACAAAAAGTAATGCGGTAGTTAAAGTCAGCAGACGACAGTCCAAAGTCAACCTCAATCAGGATTAATCTAAATAACCGGTTATTGCCTTTTGCCTTTTGGATTCTGGTTCTCCCCTGTTACGCCTTTCCCCAGACATTCGACTTCAACAAAAATTGCCAGGCAGCTTACAATGAAATTTTCAGCCTGCGGCTTCAGAACGGGAAATCGCTTATTGCAGAAGAGCGCAGATTGCATCCGGATAATCTCATCCCCTTGTTGCTGGAGAGCTATGCCGAATTCCTGCACATCCTCACTTCCGAAAATCAATCACTGCTGCCGGTTTTCAAGGCAAACAAAAACACCAGGCTTCAGCTCTTAAAAAAAGGTGACGTTCATTCGCCCTGGAATCTGCATGTCCAGGCGGA
The DNA here is from genome assembly GCA_035575215.1 of Chitinophagales bacterium. Classification (GTDB taxonomy): domain Bacteria; phylum Bacteroidota; class Bacteroidia; order Chitinophagales; family CAIOSU01; genus DATLYB01. The sequence goes on along the minus strand of DATLYB010000097.1, from coordinate 5,107 downwards.
GGTGCAATTGCATTATGCGCTTGCCGCCATTCAGTTCCGTGATTATTGGTCCGGAATACTCGATGTGCGGAAAGCCTATTTTCTTTTGGCAGAAAACGTAGGGAAGTTTCCTCATTTCAAACCCAGCTATAAAAGTCTTCTTACAGTGAATGCCCTGCTCGGCTCGGTTCCGGAAAAATACCAATGGGGGCTGCGATTGCTGGGATTGAGCGGAGACTTGAAGGGCAGCCTTTCTTCCCTGGAGAAATTAACCCGTGATGATTGGGAAATGGAAAGTTTTCTGAGAGATGAAGTCATTCATGTTTATCTGTCGCTGGTGCTGCATTTGGCCGGAGACAAGCAAAAAGCCTGGAGCACGATTGAAAAAGCCGGCTATCCCTTGCCAGAAAATCTTTTTTCATACTACACCTGCATCAAGACTGCGCTATACACCTACCATAACGAAGAAGCGCTTCGGCTGTTTGAGAATCTTCCGTCAGGAAGCGAGTATCTTGTTCTGCCGGTGCTGGAATATTACAGAGGTCTTGCAAAACTTAACCGGCTTGACCTGCGCGCCTATGGTGATTTCAACCGATTTCTCCATATCAACAGAGGACAAAACCTCATCAAGAGCGCCTATCAAAAAATGGCTTGGGTTAAACTGCTGGAGGGAAACATGGGCGCTTATGCTGAAGCAACCCGAACAGGCAAAACAAAAGGAACAGCCCAGCTTGACGCTGACAGGCAAGCCCAGCGCGAGGCAGAGAATGGCAAACCGCCACATCCCGAATTGCTGAAAGCGCGTCTGCTTTTCGATGGCGGGTATTTCGGCAAAGCATTCAAAACCCTGCAAAATATTCCGCATGAAACGCTTGTGGAGAAACCGCACCGGATTGAATATATTTACCGCGAGGCGCGCATCCTGCACGAATCGGGCGACACAACTCTTGCTATCGGAAAATACCTGATGACTATTCAGGAAGGTAAAGACCAGCCTTACTACTTTGCCTCTAATGCAGCTTTTAACCTGGGATTGATTTACGAAGCAAAAGGTAAAAGTGAGCTTGCACGAAAATATTTCAGCCAATGCATGCAAATGAATAATCACGAATACCGATACAGCCTGACGCAAAAAGCAAAAGCAGGATTGCAGCGCCTTGACAAGAAGTAATTTTGCCTGTGCCCATGCACATTCAAAAAAACTTTTCTCTCAAATCCTTCAACACGTTCGGAATTGATGTGAGCTGCTTGTTTTTTGCCGAGGCCGAAAACCTTGACATGCTTCATGAAATAATAACATCAACCGATTACCGGAACACCCGCAAACTTATCCTCGGAGGCGGCAGCAACATTCTTTTTACAAAAGATTTTAACGGGCTCGTGCTCAAAAATTCGTTAAGAGGCGTGCGCGTGATTCGGGAAGATGAAGACCATGTTTGGGTGAAAGCGGGTGCCGGGGAAGTGTGGCATGAGCTTGTTTTGTTCTGCATCCGGAACAATTATGCCGGCATTGAGAATCTTTCGCTGATTCCCGGACTGGTGGGAGCGGCACCCATGCAGAATATCGGTGCGTATGGCGTTGAGTTGGTGTCGGTATTTGAGAGCCTCGAGGCAGTACATATGCATTCGGGGGAAGAGAAAGTGTTTCAGAAAGATGAATGTGAATTCGGCTACCGGGAAAGCGTGTTCAAAGGCAGGTATAAAGACCAGTTTATCATTACTTCCGTCACACTGCGGCTGAATAAGAAGCCCACCTATAATATTTCCTACGGAGCCGTAAGCGAAACATTGGAGAAAATGGGAGTGAAAGAGCTTTCCATTAAAGCCGTGAGCGATGCGATAATTGCGATTCGCAGCAGCAAACTGCCCGACCCGAAAGTGCTGGGCAATGCAGGCAGCTTTTTCAAAAATCCAGAAGTGCCGCTTAGCGTCTATCAGCGCGTAAAGGAAAAATTTCCCGCTGTGCCGCATTATCCGGCAGCTAACGGCATGATAAAAATTCCTGCAGCATGGCTCATCGAGCAGTGCGGCTGGAAAGGAAAACGGATTGGCAACACCGGCTCGCACCAACACCAGGCGCTCGTGCTGGTGAACTATGGCAGCGCGACAGGCGCGGACGTGATTGACCTTGCAATGAAGATTAAAGACTCCGTAAAAGAAAAGTTCGGAATTGAAATCGTGCCGGAAGTGAACGTGGTGTGAGAGTTAGCTTCTCCGGGGTAAATTCCTCAAATGAGCGAACTGCTCATCATGATGAATGATATAATCTTCCATCAGGCGAAAAATACTGACTTTCAAATCCTGCACATTTTTCTCCGTTAACCCTTCGGTGGGCACGGGTTTCAGAAAATGACACTCTAGGTTCGAAGGATTCATGAGCCAGGTATCATTGGGATAAAGTTTTCGTGTGTTCAGTAATATCATCGGTATAATGGGCAGCTGAAATTCAATCGCCAGTCTGAATGCGCCATCGTGAAATGGCTGCAGCGGCTTGTCAGTGCGGTTGCGTGTTCCCTCGGGCATTATTAAAATCGAGATTCCCTGCTTAATCATCTCCCGCATTTTTTCCATGCTGGCGCGCCTGCTTTCCGGATTGGAACGGTCAACCGTCACGAGTGCTCTGGAAAAGATGTAACCCATGATGGGGATGCGCTTGGTTTCCACTTTACCCAGCGGACGGAAGCGCCCGCGCATGGCTGCCGCCACGATAATCATATCGCCCGTGGAACCGTGATTGCTGACAAAAATGTGTGATTTGTTCCACTGGAAATTTTCCTCGCCTTTCACAATAATCCCAGCCCCGTTAAGCAGCGCCCATGTGTAGGACCAAGGACGGTAGCATTTATACATCAGCTCGATTCCTTTGCCTCGCGTAACGGTCATCACGATGACATGATAAATGAAGGCAAGCAGCATCAGCAGGATAAACGTGAAGTACGCCCACACGGTGAAGAAAAAGCGGAGAACGGTTCTCATCGCTGAATAAAGGTACAACAGAAAACAGTTGTACCTTAGCAAGGTAACATGAACGTTGAGCATCACATGGCCGCTGTAAACGGAATCAGGCTGCATTATGTAACAGCAGGGAGGGGTCCGCTGGTAATGCTGCTGCACGGTTTCCCCGAATTCTGGTATGGATGGAAGAACCAGATTCCTGCGTTATCGCAGAAATTTAAAGTAGCGGCACCTGACCTGCGGGGATATAATGACAGCGATAAGCCCCGCTCTGTGAAAAGTTATGGTGCAAAGATTGTTGCGAAAGACATCCGCGAGCTGATATATGCATTTGATGTAAAGAAAGCGCATATCATCGGTCACGATTGGGGCGGAGCGATAGCATGGACGCTGGCGCAACATTACCCTGAATGTATTGACCGGCTGATTGTGCTCAACTGCCCGCTGCCCCAGCTCATGTGGAAACATTTCCGCACCAACATGCGGCAGCTTCGCAGAAGCTGGTACATCTTTTATTTTCAAATTCCCTGGCTGCCCGAAAAGGGCATCGGTAAAGACCTGAACCTGTTTTTCCAAAGAGCGCTCAGAGGCTGGGCATTCAGCAAACAAGCCTTTACGGATGCAGACATTACCGAATACGTGAAAGCTTTTCAAAAGCCTCATGCTCTGACCGGTGCGATAAATTACTATCGGGCAGCTTTCAGAACGATTGCAGACAAAGACTCGCGGCACGTGAAGCCGATAGCTGCCGACACGCTTTTGATTTGGGGAGAAAACGACAAGGCACTCGGCAAAGAGCTGACCTACGGTATGGAAAAATATTTCACCGGAAGATTCCATATCAAATACATCCCCGATTGCAGCCATTGGGTGCAGCATGAATATCCGGAGTTGGTGAACAGGATGATATTGGAGTTCTTAAATGGAAGACAATAGATGTTAGATGATAGACCTGGCAACTGTTTAGCGTCTAATATCTACTATCTCAAAGCTAAACAATGACCTACCGCAATCAAATCATCTGGCTCACGGGTGCATCATCCGGCATCGGTGAAGCGGTCACGTATGCTTTTGCGCGGGAAGGCGCACACCTTATTCTCTCTTCGCGCAGAAAAGAGGAGTTGGAACGGGTGAAAGCCAATTGTCCCGATCCCTCGAAGGTGATGGTTGTTCCGCTCGATGTCGGTGATTATAAAAACATCGAAAACAAAGTGAAACCCGTGATTGAAAAACTGGGAAGGATGGATGTGCTGTTCAACAACGCAGGCATCAGCCAGCGCGCGCTGGCAAAAGACACCAAAATCGAGGTGTATGAAAAAATCATGAGCGTGAATTTCATGGGAGCCGTGGCGATGACGCTTGCGGTATTGCCGTACATGCTCCGGCAAAAGTCGGGGCACATCGCCACCGTTACCAGTCTCACCGGGAAATTCGGAACGCAGCTGCGTACGGGATACGCAGCATCAAAACATGCGCTGCATGGCTTTTTTGACAGCCTGCGTTCAGAAGTATGGCAGGACAATATCAACGTGACGCTCATCTGCCCCGGCTTTGTGAAGACGCACATTTCCGAAAATGCCTTGAAAGGTGATGGCGTTCCGCAAAATATCATGGATGACGCCATTGCTCATGGATTAGAACCCGATTATGTCGCTGAAAAAATAGTGAAGGGCATGAAAGCCGGTAAAGAAGAAATCTATATTGCCGGAAAAGAGATGATGGGGGTGTATCTGAAACGGTTTTTTCCGGGTGTGTTTTCGAGGTATATCCGGAAGGCGAAGGTAACGTGATTCGCTAATGCCGGAAGGCATCTTTTCAAGACTCATTAACTTAGCCGTCCAAACATCACAGAAGATGCCGAATACACCATCATTTAATCGGGATTACCCGGTCATCGAAAAGTCCAACCGGTTATATGAACGGGCAAAAAAAATTATGCATCCCGTCACACAGACGCTCGCCAAGGGCCCCACACAATTCATCAATGGCGTTGCCCCGAAATACTTAAAGCGCGGCAAAGGCTCGCACGTATGGGATGTGGATGGGAATGAATATATTGATTACAACATGGGCATCGGACCCATTTCACTCGGTTATGCCTATGAGAAGGTGGATGAAGCGATACAGGCGCAACTGAAGGATGGCATCACATTTTCTCTGATGCACGAATTGG
>DATLYB010000096.1:0-2154 GCA_035575215.1 Chitinophagales bacterium | reverse complement strand
CAGCCTCATCGGGCAAACCGGTCAGGATATCCGCGCGAAGAACGAATACGGTCAGTATATTTCAATGTATGACATCAAAGCGCCTGTCATCGTCTTTTACATTTTTTCTTACGAATGCGACAACTGCAAAAAGGAAACACCCAAACTGGTGAAAGTGATAAATGAATGGAAGAGTCGCGGAGTAGATTGTTTCACTCTGTCTATTGATGCCGATGAGGCGGAATGGAAAAAATACTTGCGGGAAAATAATATGAACTTCCACAACGTGTTTGATTTCCAGCGCGAGAGCAAATACCACCTGAAATACCACATAGATGTCACCCCGGAAATGTACGTGCTGAATCAAGACCGAAAGATTATCGCCAGCAACATTAATTCTGAACAACTGCCCAGTATTTTTGAGAGGGCAGGGCTTAGGTAAAGTTGATTACGGTTTACTGGTTTACATTTACCAGTAAACCGTAAACAATACCCAGAAAACCTGAAGAATGTCCCGCGCATTTTGCACCATTACCACCCGCAGTCACTTGTTCAAAGTGTATGCGTTGAACCACTCGTTACGGGCGTTTACAGACATTCCGCTGCATGTGCTGGTGATTGACGCAAACCAAACGAATCAATTTGAAAAACATTCCGGAATCATTTATCACACGCTGGATGAGCTGGACGGTGCGTTTGTCAATGCCATTCTGCGTAAATACTCGAGGACTGACCACATCCGGTGGTGCAGCAAGCCGGTGCTGCTGCTTCATCTGCTGGAAAACACCGGGCGGGTGATTTACCTTGATAACGATTTGTTTTTTTACCACTCCGGTGAATTTTTATTTGACTACCTGATTGAAAACAACATTCTTCTTTCACCCCACTGGCGGATAGCCGACCCTGAATGGGAGCAAATTTGGATGATTACTAATTTCAGAGAGGGCATCTACAATGCCGGGTTCATTGGCGTGAATCAAAAAGCGGGAAAAACGGTGGAGTGGTGGGCGAAAGCCTGCTTGTACCGTTGTGAAAGGAATTTTTACTATGCCTTGTTTGACGACCAGAAATATCTGGATATCTTCCCGGTGCTGGAACCCAAAACTCATGTGCTTGCTCATAAAGGATGCAATGTGGCCGGGTGGAATATTAAGAATTGCACCCGCACGCTTACAAATGGCGAGGTGATGGTGAATGGCATTTATCCTATCGTTTTCATTCATTATGCCAACGACACCTTTTACCGCTTTAAGCGCGGTGAAGACAACCTGCTTTGGGGAAATTTTGAAAAGTATGTAAATACCCTGAAGCGGTATAAGCCTGATTATGATTGGCTGGCAGAAGCGAAGCCGCCCGGATGGCTCGCTTGGTTTCGTTATTTTCGCTGGCGCTTCCGCGAGTTGTTCAATAAGAAATAGCCTGTGCTTCCCAAAATTTCCATTGTGACACCCAACAAAAACGGGGAAAAGTTTTTAGAAGCCTGTATTCTGTCTATCCTCAGCCAAAATTATCCCAATCTTGAATACATCATTATTGACGGAGGCAGCCGTGACAACAGCGTGGAGATTATCAGGAAATATGAAAAATGCCTTGCGTATTGGTCCAGTGAGACTGACAAGAGCCCTGCCGATGCCATCAACAAAGGTTTCCAGCATTCAACGGGAAGCATCATGGCTTGGCTGAATTCCGATGACCTGTTATTTCCCGGAAGCTTGCATTTGGTTGCTGAAATTTTTAACACCTTCCCTGATGTGGAATGGATAATGGGACGTCCGACTTTCGTTGACAGCCAAGGCAACTTTATCCGGAAGTTTTTTATCAATAAAGAACTGACGCCACGTCCCCCGATTGTTACCGAAAGCATGTTTACCGCCTGGACGCGCTGGTCGAAACACCGGTTTTACAACGGAGACTTCCTTGCAATTCAGCAGGAATCAACGTTCTGGAGGCGTTCGCTGTGGGAGAAATGCGGAGCCAGGCTGAATGCCGATGCGCTTGCTTTCGATTTCGATTTGTGGCTTCGTTTTTTCGATTTTGCATTGCTCTACACCACTACGGCTGCCTTGGGCGGATTCCGCTATCATTCCAACAAGCAGCTCTCCATTCAGGAACGCAAAAATTATGTGAGCATCTGTCATGAACTGCTGCAAAAAAGACTTAGCATTATGCCGGATG
>DATLYB010000095.1:0-6282 GCA_035575215.1 Chitinophagales bacterium | reverse complement strand
CGGTATGAATGACGATGGCAACAAGGCACGTATCGGGGTTTACATCGTGATTGTTGAAGTGTTTAACCTCTCAGGGAGCACCCGGACGTTCAAAGAAGCGTGTGTGCTTGCCGGGAAGCTGTGAAAAAAAATCACCTGCGTGCGGATGCAGCACTATTCAGCAGACGGTCATACAAATCAGCCATGTTTTTGACGAGCGCGGTGTAATCAAACCGGTTTCTTACGAATTGAAATCCTTGCTGTCCCAGGCGTTTGCGCAGTGCATCATCTTCTGCGAGGCGAACCATGTTGGCTGCCAATTCATCCAAATCACCAGCGGGTGAGAGGAGCGCGGTTATTCCGGGAATGACCACGTCTTCAATTCCGCCCACCGCGGTGGCGACAATCGCCTTGCCGGCAGCTTGCGCCTCGATGAGGCTCACGGGGGTGCCTTCGTTGAAAGAAGTCAGCGCTACCATGTCAAGCCCCGCCATCACTTCATCAATATTCGTGAGCCAGGATGTGAATACCAGCGGACTGCTTGTCGTTTTCCCGGAAGCATCGAATGGGAGGTCTAATTGTTTTGCGATTTGCATCAGGTTTTCGCGCTCCTCTCCGTCCCCGATGATGAAGGCTTTTATCTTTCGGGAAGTTTTTTCCAGCGTTCTTTTGAAGGCTCTCAGAAACAGGGGATGATTTTTTACGGGAACCAGCCGCCCGACAATTCCGATAGCAAGGGTGTCATCATCCACATGATATTTTATGCGGAAAGCGCTGCGCTTGGAATCATATCCCGCTTGAAATCTGTCCAACTCGAATCCCAGCGGGATGACGGTGATTTTTTCAGGAGGGCAAATTCTGAACACTTCTGACAATTCGCGTTTCTGTAAATTGCTGATAGCAACGATAGCAGAACTGATGGACGCGAAGTACCTTTCCGCGCGAATGAAGAAATTTGTTTTCAGCGGAGTGAAGTAAGAATGAAACACATGCCCGTGAAAGGTATGCACAATTACCGGCACGTTGCAGTGGCGGGCAGCCAGCCTTCCCAGCGCTCCTGCTTTGGCTGCATGCGTATGCACGATATCCGGCTTATAATCCCGGATGATGGATTGAATTCTGCGGTAAGCCTGCCAGTCGCGAACCGGATTGACCGGGCGGAACATCTCCGGAATGTAAACCGGAGTGATGCCCATGTTTTTCAGGATGAATTCAGAACTTGCCTCCGTTTCATCCTTCATGCCTGCCAGCAGCAGGGTTTCATATCCCCGGTTGATATACCGCGATAAATAAGCCGCATTGTAAGTGGGCCCTCCCAGGTTGAGGCGGTTGATGATTCGGAGCACTTTGGGCATTGCTGCTTTAATCAGTTAGTCCTATTCGAGATATTTACGGTGCCAATACTGGAATACCAGCAAGCCCCAAATCTGCGCCACCGATTCGCCCGGGCTGTTGGAAAAAAGTTTTTTCTTTACTCCCTCCACGCAGGCTGTGCTGAACAATCCCTGATTCTGAATACGTTCTTTGCCCAGCAACTCTTCGTCAATCATTTTACGCAGTCCGTTCTTAAACCATTTCAATAAAGGCACTTCAAAACCTTGCTTGCCGCGGTGATATAACTCGGCAGGAAGAACGTCTTTGAAAGCATCTTTCAGAATGCGTTTTCTGAACCCTTTGCTGATTTTAAAATCTGCCGGAAGGGTAAAGACATAATCCACCACCTGATGGTCAAGAAAGGGAACGCGCACCTCCAGACTGTTTGCCATTGACATGGAATCTACTTTCATGAGCATATCATTTGGAAGAATCAGGTGCATGTCGGTATAGAGGACATCATTAATGGTGCCTTCCTTCTTGTGATAAGTGAGCAAGGCTTTTTTTCTCGATACGTATTCACTGGTGTTTTCCAGCGGCTCATCATGCACCTTCAGGATGCGGGCAGCTTCCCGCTCGTTGATATACGTGCACCATCGCCAGTAGCGGTCATCCGCATCCAGTTCAAGACCTTCAGCATACCGGTTTAATTGACGTGCAAAGTTTCCTGCCCGGGTGTTTCTTGATTGAGGCAAATGCGAAAAAACAGGTTTGCTCATTTTAGTGATTAGATTCAAAAGCCTGTTGTGTTTCACGCGGAACTCTGCCAGGTGCTTGTTGTATCCGGCAAAGAGTTCGTCCGCCCCATCGCCCGATAAAGCTACGGTAACCTTCGTGCGAGTGTATTTGCTCAGAATGTAAACGGGAATCGCGGATGAATCGGCAAAAGGCTCGTCAAGGTAGTCCAGAATATCTAACAGATTGTTATACAAGTCATCGGTGGAAAGCGCGAATGCGTGATGGTGCGTGTTGAATTTTTTTGCAACGAGGTTGGCAAAATGTGTTTCATCGAAGAGAGGCTCGTCTTTAAACCCGATGGAGAAGGTGTTCAACTGGGCAAACTGCGATGCCAGCGCCACGATAATAGAAGAGTCAATCCCCCCGCTGAGGAATGCGCCCAGCGGCACATCTGCCACCAGCCTTTTTTTCACCGATTCGGAGAGCAGGTTTCTCAAATTGGTTTTTGCCTCTTCATAGTTTTTTGCGTTTCCATTGCGCGAAACAGGGTCATAAGAAATTCTGTAATACTGCCGGATTTGAACGGTGCCATCAGCCGAAATAGTCATGTAGTGCCCGGGTTCGATTTTTTTCACATGGCTGAAGATGGATGAAGGAGCCGGAATGTAATTAAGCTGCAGGTAGAGGTAGAGCGAAGTGTGGTCAATGTCTTTGTTGACAGGAAAAGAGAGCAGTGCCTTCATCTCGGAGCTGAATAATATTTTGTCATCATCCTGGTAAAAGAGCAGGGGCTTTATGCCTATCCTGTCACGGGCGAGGAAAAGGGACTGCTCGTAGGTGTCATAAATGGCAAAGGCGAAAAAACCATTGATGAGGTCGAGGCATTTTTCTTTATGCAGGATATAGAGGTACAGCAGCACTTCGGTATCGGTGTGCGATTGGCAGTTAATGCCTTTACCATCCAGGGTTTTTTTTAATTCTCTGAAGTTGTAAATCTCCCCGTTATAGATGATGACATACCTGCCGCTGCTATCCATCATCGGCTGAGAGCCTGCTTCGGAAGTATCAATGATGGAAAGACGTGTGTGTCCTAGCGCCACCCTGTTATGGAAAAACATTCCGCGATGGTCAGGACCTCTTTTCGACAGGCGCTGAAGCGCCTTCTCCAGATGCGCTTCATATTTTTTTGCCGCGCCTGCCAGACTGTGAATGCCAACGATTCCGCACATGGCAACCCGTTATCCGGCTAATCCGTTCAAAGATTGACTGGTAAGAAGATAAAGCAAATTCCGACCTAACTTTAAAATTAATTTCAGAAAATAAAAATCAACAACACTTTACGCGGTTGACCGATTAACCGACCCGGCAAGTTAGCATTTATGGAACTCAGGGACTGGTACTTCGCTCCTCTTTTTTTCCTGGTCATATACATAGTCGCCATTATTGCCAGGAACAGGCTGTATCCGGAGGGGCATCCGTTAAGAAGATATTTCATGCCCGCCTTGTCCGTTAAGCTTATGGGAGCATTTATTGCAGGCGTGATTTATTACTACTACTATCGCGATGGCGACACGATATATTATTTCGACAGGGTGAAGCTTACCTACATGGTTTATGAGAGCGACTTTGTAAAATTTTGGCGGCTGATGTTTGTGAATGCCAAATCGCCCCCCCCCGACCTTTATTACAATTTGCTGACTGTAAGGGGTTTTGACACCAGCCAGTATATGGTGGTGAGGATTGCATCCATTCTGGCTATTCCTGTTTTCAGAATATATACCGGTATTGCCCTGTTGTTTGCCGCTCTTTCATTTACGGGGGTGTGGGCAATGTTCGTGACTTTTTGCAAAATCAACCCTAAGCTGGTGAAGGAATTTGCCATTAGCTGCTTATTTATCCCTTCCGTGTTTTTCTGGGGCTCAGGGTTGTTCAAGGATACGATTGCAATCGGGTTTGTAGGCTGGTTTGCTTATGCCGTGCACATGCTGTTCATTCAGAGGGAAAAAATTTTCCGCAACAGTATTATCCTTATTATTTCTTTTTATGTTCTCTACGTCATCAAGACATATATCATCATGGCTTTTGTTCCGGCTATAGTGATTTGGGTTTTCTTCAAATACCGGGACAACATCAAAAATGATTTTATAAGAACTACTGTAACACCCATTTTGATTGTCGTGAGCCTCGCAGGAGCATTTTTTGTTCTCACTCAGATAAGCGGTGAAGGGGGGTATTGGTCAATTGACCAGATGTCAGCCCGCGCAAAAGACATGCAGTGGTGGCACCTGGAAGTAAAGAACATTTATGGTTCGCAAGGCGGAGGCTCCTATTATAGCTTAGGCTCAGGCGACTTCACCCTGGGTAATCTTATCCGCACTTTTCCGCTGGCGGTGAATGTGGCGCTGTTCAGGCCTTATTTATGGGAAGCACACAATCCGGTTATGTTCATCTCGGCAATCGAGAGCCTCTTCTTTTTTATTTTTACCCTGAGAATAATCTTCAAAGTGGGGCTTCCGATGTCATTTCGAATTGCGGTGGCAAACCCTGAGGTGTTCTTCGCGCTGCTGTTCTCCATCATATTCGCTTTTGCCGTGGGATTCACCAGCTTTAACTTTGGTGCGCTGGTGCGATATAAAATCCCCGCTATTCCGTTCTATGTCATGGCGCTCTACCTTATCCGCCATCATGCGAATATTCTTAAAAACAAAGGAGCATTAGCTCCGGCTGAAAAGTGAGCGATAATTTTTTCCCTGCCATTTTCTCCGAATCGTTGTCTTTTTTCGGGATGTTCCAGTAACTCACGCAATGCCTTCAGCCATTGGTCATGTGTGACGCAGAGATAGCCGTTTATCCCGTCATCAAGTATTTCGGGGTTGATGCCCACGGGCGATGCCACTGCGGGAATCCCCAATGAAAGATATTGAATCAGCTTAAACCCGCATTTGCCTCTCGTCCATTCCTCATCGGGCAGCGGCATGATGCCGATGTCGAATGAAAGCAAGTCATCAATTTCAGAGGCTTTGTTCCAGGGGATGAATTTCAGTTTAGTCAGCGGCAGGCTGGGGGGGGCATTGGAAATAATCCGTATCTCAACATCTGATTCTTCTTCCAGCTTTTTCAGAACGGGCAATACATCATCCAGATAGCGGACGGTTGTGTGAGTGCCCGTCCACCCGATGACGGTTTTACCCCTTCGATGTTCTTTGAGTTGATTGTAGTGATTATCGGTGTCAACCACGGTAGGATTTACAACAACATTTTGATTGAACAGCAAGGCATACTCCCTCAGGTAGCCGTTTCCGCAGGAAATCAAATACGACCACCGGCAGATACTGCTGACTTTATGATACCATTTGATTTTTGAAAAAAACCTGTTGCTTTCAGAAACATTGGGCAGCCAGATGGCATCATCAAAGTCATAGATGATTTTTCGGGTGAAAACTTTCGCGAGGAGCCATTCAAATAACGGAGGACCCAGGGGAGCAGCTTCGCGGTGGATGAAAACATAGTCGTAACTGCGGGAACGCAAAACATCTTTCACCCTGCGGAAAAATCCTCTTACAATGCCAAAGAATTTGGCGATAAATTTTCCGGGGTCATATAATATATTCCATGCTTCCTTATCGAGAAAAGGCGAAACATCAAAATGAATTCCCTTCTTGCGCATCAGTTCAAAATACTGCTCGAAGCGGAACCGCTGCGAGGGCGCCTCTCCAACGGGATAGGGCACAAGAAACAGTACCTTCATCTGGGCGCAATCTTTTGGTAGAGGCTTCTGTATTTTTTCACGCCTTCTTCGAGCGAATAAAACTCACATGCCCCTTGCATGATTTCATGGCGATTCATTTCCGAGTCCATTTCATTTATCACTCTATCAAATTCGGCATTGCTGAAGTCATTCACCACCCATCCCGCATGGTATTTACGAACCACCTCGTCAGTATCTCCGATGCCGCTGTTGCAGACAAGGGGAACGCCCATGCCCATGATTTCACCCTGCTTGGTGGGCGATGACGCCTTTTTGGAAAAAACGGGCCTGATAAAAAAAATCGAGGCTTTACTCAGGCTGATGTATGCAGGCACTTCATGGCGCTTAGCCTCCGCAATACGGAGGGTGTTCCTCGGTATCCCGATTTTATCAGCCAAATCAAAAATCATCTGCGGATGGTCATGCGTAACGATGAAAAAAATTGCATCCCGTTTTTTTAAGAGCAGTCTTTTAAAAAAGCGCATCATTTCTTCAGGCATGTA
>DATLYB010000094.1:0-5648 GCA_035575215.1 Chitinophagales bacterium | reverse complement strand
TATGCCAACCAGCGCGTGCTGCAGATGAGCCAAAACGGGCAATTAGTGTCAGACACGGCTGTCATCAAAGATGCGGTGGTGGTGGCGCCCTGTTATATCGGGCGCAACGTGCACATCGCTCAATCGGTAATCGGACCGCACGTGTCAATCGGTGACAATTCCGATGTGCGCCATTCCGTTATCAGCAACAGCATTATTCAAAACCATACGCGCATTGAAAACAAAATCATCTCCAATTCGATGATTGGCAGCCACGTGCAGCTTATCGCCCCCCCTGAGGAGGCCAGTATTGGAGATTACACCACGATGAAATGAACAGCCTGAAATCACATAGTATTCTGGTATTGCTGGCGCTGCTGGCGGCAGCCTGCGGCACCAGCCGGGAAACCACGGTGGCAGGCGCCCCGCAGCAAAAGGAAATCCCCGGACTGAACATTGACAATCAGCTGGCGCAGGAAGCCTTTATTGACGGCATCAAGGCAAAGCTGCTGGAAGATTACGAAGAAGCCATCAGGCACTTCGAAAAAAGCATCAGGCTGGAGCCGCTGAATCACGCAGCCATGTATGAGCTGGCGCAAATCTTTTTCAGGCAGGGCAATTTCGACCAGGCGCTGAAGCATATCAAAACTGCCGTTCAGCTCAACGGCACGAACAAATGGTATGCGCTGCTTTATGCCGAAGTGCTTTCTTACAAAGGCGAGTATGCCGCAGCCGCCTCCGTGTATGAAAAACTGCTGAAGCAGAATCCCAATGATTTCGATTTGTATTTCGACTGGGCATTCATGCTGATTAAAGCCGAAAAGCCGGAGGAAGCCATCAAAGTATATGACCAGCTGGAGAGCAAAATAGGCATTGATGAAAACGTAATAGCACAGAAGCAGCGGCTGTATGTTCGCCTGGGAAAACTCGATAAAGCCGTGGCGGAAGTGCGCAAGCTCATCAGCAGCAACCCCCGCGAGGCAGCCTACTACAAAATGCTGGCTGACCTCTATGAAGCCAACAATATGAAAGACAAAGCGGCTAAAGTATATGAAGAGCTCCTTGAAATTGACAGGGAAAATCCGCATGCGCTCATTTACCTCGCTGAGATATACCGCATGAAGGGCGACAAAGCAGCTTCCTTCGATTATCTGAAGAAAGCATTTGCCAATGCCAGCCTGCCGGTTGATTCAAAAATCCGCATCCTGCTTCCCTATCTGCAGCAACTCATCAGCGGGCAGCAAGACCAGAAAGAAGAAGCCTTCACGCTGGCGCAGCTGCTCATCGAAACGCATCCCGCTGAACCCAAAACCCACGCCATCTTTGGCGACCTGCTCTATCAGGATAAGCAACTGGAAGAAGCCCTGGGGCAATATCAGCAGGCGCTGGAGCTCGACAGCAGCGTGTTTGAAGTGTGGCAGCAGCTTTTTTTCATCCAGTCGGAACTGAAGCGCCATCAGGAACTGGAAAAAACCACCCAATCAGCGCTGGAGCTTTTCCCCAACCAGCCGCTGGTGTATTTCTTCAATGGCGTGGCAAAAAACGCTTTGAAAAAATACAACGAAGCCGTGGAGATTCTCAAGCTGGGCGAACCGCTGGTGGTGGACAATCCGCCCCTGAAAGCGCAAATCCTCTCATCACTGGGCGAAGCATATCATGATTTGAAACAGTACGCTGCCTCTGACAGCGCCTTTGAACGCGCCCTGCTCTTTGACCCCGACAATGCCTACACGATGAACAACTACAGCTACTACCTCTCGCTGAGAAACGAGAACCTTGAACGCGCCCTTGAGCTGTCGGAAAAATCAAACCGGCTTGTTCCCGATAATGACGCCTTTCAGGACACCTATGCCTGGATACTCTACAAAATGGGCAGGTTTAGCCAGGCGCGGGAATGGATAGAGAAATCACTGGAAAACGGTGGCGACCAGAACCCCGTCATCCTGGAGCATTACGGTGACATCCTCTTCAAGCTGGGCGAGGTGGACAAAGCCGTTGCCTATTGGGAAAAAGCCAAATCCCTCGGCTCCGAATCAGAACTCATCGGCAAGAAAATTGCCGACAGGAAAATCTACGAGTAAAGTTCAAAGTTTAAATGGTTAAAAGTTGAAGGTTGAAGCAAACAACAAGGCAGCATTCAGCTCAACTTCCACCTTCCATCCGCTAACTGCCAGCCTGCTTGCCGCAGCGCTGTCAGCCCTCATTTTATTCTCCTGCAAACCATCACGACACGCCACTGCAATACCCCCCGAACGATTCAATGCAGACTCCCTCCTTACCGAAGTGGCAAAGAGCAGCAGGCAGTTCAACTGGTTCGCGGCTAAAGCCAGAGTGAATTATGAGGATAAATCCATCTCCAAAAGCTTCAATACCGCCATCCGGATGCGCAAAGACAGCATCATCTGGATTTCGGTCACCACCATCATGGGCGTAGAGGCAGCCCGGCTGCTGATTCATGATGATTCGGTTCATTTCATTGACCGCATGAACAAGAAATATGAAAGCAAGCCCCTCTCATTTCTGGAGCAGTATATTCCGTTCCCCTTTGAAATCGGGCTGATTCAAAAAATTCTTGTCGGTGACGCGATGCCGGTCGCTTCCGACAAAATCCATATCAAAAAAGAAAAAGAAGGCTGCGTGCTGTTTTCGGAAAATAACCATTACCGCCATACAATAAAGCTGAAAAGCGATAACCTCACAATATCCACAGAGCATCTTGTTGACAGACAAAACGATAGAAGCGTTTCGTTGATATTTGACGACTACCACAACGATGACCGGGGGTTATTTTCATATCGGAGAACCATCAGCTTTTCAGGCGATGAAAAAATTTCCCTTACCCTTAAATTCTCAAAAATCAAATGGGATGAGCCGCAAACGTTTCCATTCCATGCAGGAGAAAAGTACGACTAAAATGGTCATCGGGTGCCAGACCTCATTCCCTTTCCTGCTCCTCATTTTCCTTTCATCCCTGCTGTGCGCCCAGGACCGCGCGAAACTGGAAAACGACCGCAAAAAGCTGGAGAAGGAAATCGAGTTCACCAAAAAACTGCTGGAAGAAACCACCGAAAGCAAAAAGAATTCCCTCAGCCAGCTGGAAACGCTCAAACGTCAGATACAGCTCCGGGAAAAAGTCATCAGCAGCATCAGCAAGGAGATGGAATTGATTGATGAGCAGCTGGATGAAACCAACGCCATCATCAAGGCGCTGGAAAAAGATTTAACGGATTTGAAAAAAGAGTATGCAGAGATGCTGTACAACATGTACAAAAACCGTTCGGCACTGAACCAGCTGATTTTTCTGTTTAACGCAAAGGGCTTCAATGACGCCTTTGCGCGGGTGCGCTACCTGCAGCAGTTTGGCGAATTCAGGAAAAAGCAGGCACACCTGATAGAAGAAACCAAGCTGACCCTCGTAAAGAAAAGGCAGGAGCAGGCAGGAAGAAAAACCGAGAAGCAGCTGCTGCTCAATGCAGAGCAGGAGCAGCAGGCTAAGCTGAATGAGGAAAAGCAAGCCAAAGACCGGCTTGTTGCCTCCCTGAAGCAGCAGGAGCGGAAGCTGAAGCAGGATATCGAAAAAAAGCAGCGCGATGCCGACCTGCTGAGCAAAAAAATCGAAGAGCTGATTTTAAAAGAAATCGCAGCCGCCAGGAAGAAAGCCGAAGAAGAAGCGGCAGCAAAAGCAAAGACCACTGCCACCGAAAAGAAAATCAGCGTGCTGTCATTAACCCCCGAAGCGGCAAAGCTATCGGCTGATTTCGCCAGCAACCAGGGCAGGCTTCCCTGGCCGGTTGAAAAGGGAATCATTGCGAGTACATTCGGCACCCATCCTCATCCGGTGCTGAAAGACGTGACGGTAGTGAACAACGGAGTGGACATCAAAACCAATGAAAATTCACAGGTGCGGACCCTGTTTCAGGGAACGGTGGTCACCGTTATGTATAATCCCGGATTTCAGCGTGCGGTATTAGTGCGGCATGGAGAGTATTTCACCGTTTATTCCAACCTTAAAGAAGTGTTCGTCAGTTCAGGCGATGAGATTGCCACCAAGCAGCCGATTGGCTTGGTTTACACCGATGAGAAAGACGGCTCGTCCAAAGTGCATCTTGAAATCTGGAAAAACACCCAGAAACTGAATCCTGCCCTGTGGATATATCCCAACAATCAGTAACTTTGTTTTAAATTCTTTACAATGTTTGGTCTCGGCACTCCTGAAATCATCCTCATCGTCATCGCCATTGTTTTGCTCTTTGGCGGAAAGAAAATTCCCGAACTGATGCGCGGCATCGGCAGGGGCATCCGTGAATTCAACACCGCCAAGGCAGGCATCGAAAATGAAATCAAGGAAGGCATGAGAGAAGAAGACAAGAAAGCCAAGCTGGAAGAAAGGAAAGAAGAATAAATCAGGCGGCAGTTGGCAGCGGCAGTTGGCAGTGATGATAAAACGCAGCCTGCGGGCGTCAGCCGGCAGCCTGTTACTCAAATTCAGAAGCAGCTCTCCGAAGGCACAACCACGTGTGTTAGACTGGTACAGGCATTCCTCGGCAACATTCACCGGCTTTCACGTCTCAATGCCTTCCTTGAAGTTTTTGAGCAGGAAGCGCTTGAGCGGGCTGCGCTGGTTGATAAAAAAATAAAAGAAGGCAAGGCAGGCCGGCTGCGGGGAATGGTCATTGGGCTGAAAGATAACATCTGCTACAAAGGGCACCGCCTTTCCGCAGCATCAAAAATCCTCGAAGGATTCACCTCACTTTACAGCGCAACCGCAGTGGAACGGCTGCTTGCAGAAGACGCCATCATCATCGGCAGGCTCAACTGCGATGAGTTCGGAATGGGCTCAACGAATGAAAACTCGGCTTTCGGTCCGGTTTTAAATGCATTGGATACAACCAAAGTATCAGGCGGCTCATCGGGCGGAAGTGCCGTGGCTGTTCAAGCCGGATTGTGCCATGCAGCGTTAGGCTCCGACACGGGCGGCTCGGTGAGAGCACCGGCATCATGCTGCGGAGTGGTGGGGCTGAAACCCACCTACGGACGAGTGTCGCGCCACGGGCTGATTGCCTACGCCTCCTCATTCGACCAAATCGGCACGCTGACAACCACCGTTGAAGATGCAGCGCTTCTGCTCGATGTGATTTCAGGAAGCGATGATTATGACAGCACGGTCAGCCATCATTCATTGCATCATAAGAAGGAAAAAACAAGGCGTGTTGCCTATATCAGACAAACTCTCGAACATCCCGCACTCGATTCAGAAATAAAGCTGCGGATTGAAACCATCCTCAATGAGCTGAAGAAAAAAGGCATTCCCGTTACCGAAGTTGAGTTGCCGCAACTCGATTACATCGTGCCCGCTTATTACATCCTCACCTCTGCGGAAGCCTCCAGCAACCTTGCGCGCTATGACGGAGTCAGGTTTGGTCATCGCAGCAAGGAAGCCAGCGACATGGATTCGCTCTATAAAAAATCACGCACCGAGGGCTTTGGCAAAGAGGTAAAAAGAAGAATCATGCTCGGAACATTTGTTTTGAGCGCAGGCTATCAAGATGCGTATTATACCAAAGCGCAAAAAGTGCGAAGGCTGATAAAAGAAGCCACGGAAAAAATTCTCGCAGAGCATGATTGCATCATCATGCCCGTCACACCGGGAACGGCTTATTCGCTGGGGG
>DATLYB010000093.1:0-4865 GCA_035575215.1 Chitinophagales bacterium | reverse complement strand
GCTCTAACCCGCCTTTAAAGGCGGGGTTAATGGATAGCGCGTAACTAAAGGGCTTTAGCCCTGACGTAAAAAAAAACTACCGGACTTTTAATCAAAAATAAGCGCAGCAATTTAGCACTTCTACTACAGGGAGTGTATTTTTGAAGCTAACGAGGCATGGAACCGGTTGATTGCACCTTACCGGATAAAACCGTGAATAAAAATGTTGCTCATAGCTGACAGCGGCTCAACCAAAACGCGATGGGAATTCGTTCAAAACGGAAAATCTTTCACTGCCTATACTTCCGGCATCAATCCGTTTTATAAAAACACGGAGCAAATCATCACCGATTTGAAAAAAGAGCTGCTCCCGCAAACAACTCTGAAGCCTGATAAGATTTTTTTTTATGGCGCTGGTGTTTCACAGCCTGACAAAGTTGAAACGGTAAGAAATGCTCTCCTCGCTGTTTTCCCCGCTGCAGAAGCGGAGGTGGAGCATGACTTGCTTGCGGCAGCACGCGCCACCTGCGGAAACAGTCCGGGTATTGCCTGCATCCTTGGAACAGGCTCCAACTCCTGCTTGTATGATGGAGCCAAAATCATTGACAATGTGCCCTCGCTCGGCTTCATCCTGGGTGATGAAGGCAGCGGGGGCTATTTCGGCAGAAAATTGCTGCAGGTCTATTATTACCGCGAA
Organism: Chitinophagales bacterium; assembly: GCA_035575215.1. GTDB lineage: Bacteria > Bacteroidota > Bacteroidia > Chitinophagales > CAIOSU01 > DATLYB01. Next base: position 4,189 of record DATLYB010000093.1, on the reverse strand, counting down.
ATTCCTGATGATTTGAAAAAATCTTTGGAAGAAAAATATGACATGAAAAAGGACAAGGTCCTCAACTCCATTTACACTTCACCTACTCCCAATCAGGTGGTGGCTGCCTATGCTGATTTCGTAACTGCAAACAATAAACACCCCTTTATCCGTGCTATGCTGCACGATGGATTCCTTGATTTTTTCCGAAGGCAACCCTCGAAATATCCCGATTTCAAGAACCTTCCCATCCATTTCATCGGTTCCATCGCCTTCCTGAATCAGGAAATTCTGAACGGTGTGATGGATGAACTGAAACTTATCAAAGGCGTAATATTAAAGAACCCGATGGAAGGTCTGGTGAAATATCATTGCAGGAAATAATTGTGAATGAGGATAAATTCGGTTTTCCGTTTTCAGTCTTTAGTCACTCTCCTGAAATTGAAAACAGTAACCTGATACATAAACAGCAAGCAGCAATGGAAAAAGTTACCGAACAACCTTCCCTTTACCGCCACCTCGAAAAGATGCGTGTGGAAGAAATTCTCACTAACATTAACCGCGAAGACCAAAAAGTACCGCTGATTATCCAGGCGCTGATTCCAAAAATCGCAAAGCTGGTGGAAGATATCGTTGACCACATGCTGAGCGGGGGAAGATTGTTTTATATCGGAGCCGGCACCAGCGGCAGGCTGGGGATTGTGGATGCATCGGAATGTCCGCCCACGTTTGGCGTTCAGCATGGACTGGTGATTGGATTAATCGCGGGAGGCGACAGCGCCATCCGAAAAGCCGTGGAATTTGCAGAAGATAATCCCGAACAGGGCTGGCTCGATTTAAAAAAACACCATGTGAACAAAAGCGATGTGGTGATTGGAATCGCGGCATCAGGCACTACACCCTATGTCGTTGGAGCTTTGAAACGATGCAGGGAAAACGGAATTCTTACCGGATGCATCACTTGCAATGCCGGTTCACCCGTCACCCATTATGCCGACCATCCGATTGAAGCCGTGGTGGGTCCCGAATTCGTCACCGGCAGCACCCGCATGAAAGCCGGCACTGCCCAAAAGCTGATTCTGAATATGATTTCCACCTGCGTGATGATTCGGCTGGGCAGAGTAAAAGACAACAAAATGGTGGACATGCAGCTAAGCAATGACAAACTGATTGACCGCGGAACCCGCATGGTGAAAGAGGCGCTCCACCTCAGCTATCAGGAAGCGAAGGAACGATTGCTGAAATTTGGAAGCGTGAGGAAAGCGGTGGAAGGATTTTGAACTGGGGTCACTATACATACAATGAAATCAACCGGTTATCCAAATTGTGTGGATTTTAATGTCACCTACGGGGAATGGGAGAAAATCCCCCACCTTTAGGTGGAGACTTTAGTTTGAGTATTTTGGTAGTATGCAAAACTACCGAAAGACATCGCATAGTGTCTATGACATCAAGTATCATATTGTATGGATAACGAAATATAGAAAGCCGGTTTTGGTAGGGGAGTTGGCGCAGCGAGTTCGGGAATTGGTAAGGCAGATATGTAAGAGTAATGATGTAGAGATAATACAAGGGCATGTTTCAAAGGATCATATACATTTGTTTGTATCGGTGCCGCCACATTTGTCGGTAAGCCAGTTGGTAAAGGAGCTGAAAGGGAAAAGCAGTTGGAAAATAATGAGCGAGTTCAAGACGATATCAAAACAATTCTGGGGAAGACATTTTTGGGGTAGGGGATATTTTGTAGCCAGTAGTGGGAACGTGACGGATGAAGTGATAATGGAATACATTCGGAATCAGGATGTGGACGAAAAGGACGATAACTTTAAAATCAACGAAGGAACTTGAGTCGGCATCTGCCGACCAGTTTTTACAAACCCACCGACATTTGTCGGTGGTAATTTAGTTTTGAGATTTTGGAATTTAGCATTAATGCATCAAATCGAACCATATTACAATTGGCGTGACTTCTACATTGCTGAAGAAGATGAACGCTCGCCATTTTATGGGAGGCACTACAGCGAAATCGAATACCACAACCAGGTTTACAATTACTATATTCATCCGCTGTGGGACGACATCGGCTCCAACACGCTTTATTTAAAAGTGCTTTATGCGGATTATGTCAGGCAGTTCGCCATCATTGAATTCATCGGAGAGTGGAACGACTGCATCGGCAATGACATCATGTATGTGAAGCGCCAGGTCATTGACAGCATGGTGAAAAACGGCATCAGCAAATTCATCCTCATTGGTGAAAATGTCCTCAACTTTCACTGCTCAGATGACAGCTATTACGAAGAATGGTTTGAAGACATCAAAGAAGAAGGAGGCTGGATTGCAGCCATTAACTTCCGCGAACACGTGCTAAACGAGATGCGGCAAGGAAAGCTGCATTATTACATCAACTTCGGCTACGGATTAAACAACCTCCTGTGGCGCAAGCTTCAACCCGTGGCACTCATGAACGTGGTGGATGAAATGATTGTGAAAGCGCTTCGCTAAAGCCCCGGACTTATTCCACCTTAAAAATTTCCCTGCGGCCTCCCTCTACCAAATCCATGTACCCTTTCATCGCCTGCTCCATTTCGGGGTTGCGTTTCTGAGCCATCGCAAAATATTTATCCAAACTCTCCACTTCCGACTCAAAAACGACAGTCCAATAAGTGGCAACCGTGTCGGTCATCACCCGCGAGTTGATGCCTTCTTTTTTCAGCGAAGGAATGGATTTTTTAAACATGGCGACTAACTGCTTTGCCTTGCCGGGTTTGGTCGTGAATATATCTCTGATGACGTACATGACTGAGTGGTTTTTAATCGCAAAAATATCTAAAAAATAAAGTGATTTCTTCGCTTCAACACGATAAAACTTATTGAAACCAACTCCTTTCTCCGCTTAAAAATTTCTGCACGCCTTTCTTAATGCTTTCGCTTCTGACCACTTCATAGATGCCGCCTGCCTCAAGCCGGAGCGCGTCTTCAATCGGAAGATGATAACCGTTGATTGCCGAAGCAAGATCAGCCATCAAGGCATCACGCGGCTGCTCGCAAATTTGTCGCGCATATTCAAAAGCGCGGTCCAAGCCATTGCCCTGCTGAATGACCTCCCACACCAACCCGATAGCAAAGGCGCGTTGTGCCGTTATCTTCTGTCCGGTTATAATGAGCGGCAAGGCAGTACCTAAGCCGAGCAAGCGAGGCAGATACACGGTGCCCCCGTCAGCAAGCGGCACGCCCCACCGCCTGCACGCCACTGAAAACGTTGCCTGCTCCTCCGCAAGGCGGATGTGACCGTGGCAAAACAATTCCAACCCGCCTGCATAGGTATATCCCTGTGATACCGTGATGACAGGCTTCGTCTGGACAATACGCGTCCCTCCCATCGGTCCGGTGCCGCTCTCAATAAATTTTTTTTCTTCTTCTTTATTTGCATTGATATTTACCAACTCGTTCAGTGATTTCAAATCAGCGCCCGAGCAAAAAGACATGTCGCCCGCACCATGCAGCAAGGCAACGGTAAGGCTGTCATCATCCCTGAAAGTTTTCCAGGCATCAAGCAGCAAGGCTGCCGCATCCCCGTTGATGCAATTATAAACTTCCGGACGGTTGATGGTGATTTGAAAAATTCTGCCGTCACCGGCTTTATGCGTTTGCGTGATAATGGAAGGCATGCTCATATTGATTGAATCAGCAAGTTGCATCTTATTTGAAGATTTCCCAAACGGATTAATTTCGATTTGCTGATGAATGTTCTGCATACAACCGGCCTGTTTATTTTCATCTCCTTTTCCACGCAGGCTCAATCTGTGCTGAAAGATTCTGTGGTGAACCTTTTCATGCTGAAGCTGCATTACAGCCTTCAATTCCCTTTTGCCGATATGCAGGAGCGGTTTGGAATCAACTCGGCACTGGGAGCAGGAATCGGAGGGAAAGTCGGAAAAAATATCTTTCTCGGAATCGAGAGCAGCTACCTGTTTGGAAGAAATGTGAAAGAAGATTCCCTCTTATATTCTATCACCGATGAAAACGGCTTTCTGATAGGCGGCAGCGGTTTGTATGCTGACTATGCCTTTTCGGAAAAAGGATTCACCATTCAGGCACAGGTCGGAAAAATCTTCTCCTTCAAAAAGCCCAATGTCAATTCGGGATTGATGGCAGTGGCAGGAGCCGGATATTTGCAGCATAAAATCGGCATAGCCGCTGACAAAGA
>DATLYB010000092.1:0-5476 GCA_035575215.1 Chitinophagales bacterium | reverse complement strand
AGCGGGCGGGGAGTCTTTACCAAAGCCTTTGAGCCTTTTTTATTTGAAGTGGAACATATTACACCTCCGGTGCCGGGGAAAGAAAAAGTCGCGATTCAGCAATTAAAGGATGCAATCGGAAAAGGCGGCAGGAAACGAACCATGCATCATCAACCGCGAGCCGCCTGCTTCATCTTCGAGCCGCTGGTGCTGGGCGCTGGCGGAATGCTGATGTACAAGCCGCAGCCGCTCGATGAAATGATTTCAATTTGCCGGAAAAATAATGTACTGACGATTGCCGATGAAGTGATGACCGGCTTTGGACGCACCGGAAAATTATTCGCCACCGGCCATCTGAGAAATCATCCCGACATCATTTGCCTTTCAAAAGGAATAACGGGAGGGTTTCTTCCATTGGGATTAACAGCGTGCACAGAAAGTATTTTTCAGGCTTTCGGCAGCGATGACCGCTCAAAAACATTCTTTCACGGACATTCTTACACTGCCAACCCCCTTGCCTGCGCTGCGGCTGATGCAAGCCTTGATTTGATTGAGAAAAAAAAATTCATGGCAGACATCAGGCGCATTCATGCGCGCCATCTTGCTTTTATAAAAAAAATTGAACGTCATCCACGAGTGCAAAATCCAAGGGTAACCGGAACTATTTTCGCCTTTGATTTCCAGACGACAGCCAACAGCCGGCAATCGTCCTATTTTCATCCCGCCCGCAATCTCATTTATGATTTTTTTATTGAAAGAGGCATTCTGCTGCGCCCGCTGGGCAACACGATTTATGTGATGCCGCCTTATTGTATCACAAACGAGGAGTTGAAAGCGGTGTACGAGGCCATAAGGGAACTGCTTGAAAAAGTCGCCTTAGTTTCACATCACTAAGTGAAAGTTTGCGGGCTACTTTCCCAGCACTTTTGCGGCTTTTTTGACGTCAGCGGGCTTCACCCAAATGAACGAACCGAATTTGCCGCCCACGGCTATGGCGTCAACAGCCACGATGTTGATACCGTTTTTAGCAAGGCTTTCGAGCGTAGCGTTCAGCGCACCGGTGCGGTCGTTGCCGGTAATAAAAAACCCCTTTCCCTCTTCGGCAAGCAGCCGCGATGCTCTCCAAAAGCCACGCAGTTTTGCCGGATTTTTTGCAACGGCATACAGTTGTGCCTTGCCGGGTGAAGTGGCAAAGCCCCACAATCCTGCAAGCCCGATGTTTTTAGACTTCAGCGCCTGCATCACTTTGAGCAGTTCGCCCGGCTTGTCCTGAAGATTTGCCCTGAAGTAAGAAACCTGTTGAATGGCAGCCATGAGTGGTAGATTTTAAGCGTTGGTGAATCGAGCATAAATATAAAAAACAGAATTGGTGGTAAAAAGCAATTCAGAAGAAATTTGAGGTAAGTCAGTTCAGGCACCGCTTGAGGTAGTGAATCAGCACACTGAAAATTTTTTGAGGAATTAGTTTTTCACAGTGTGTTCAAAAATCTTCTGAAAAATCCAGCTTGTATTTGCAAAAAGGAAAAAAAGGCATAACTTAAAGTTGCTTTTTGAAATCCTAAAATTTATGCAGTCATGATACTAACATTTCAGGAATTCAGAAAATTAAAGGACAGCCTTCCGCCCGGCAGCATGAAGCGTATCGCTGACGAACTGCACATTAAGGAAGAAACTGTCCGGAATTATTTTGGCGGCACCGATTACAGCCGGGGAAGCTCACCGGGTGTGCATTTCGAACGTGGCGCCAATGGCGGCTTCGTACGCATTGACGATGAAGACATCTATAATGCTGCCTTGAAAATACTGGACGAAGCACACCACTGAAAGGAGCCGGACTGTTTCCGGCTTTTTTTATTTCCTTGTAATTGACCCGCCCTGTGCCGGTAGAGGTTTTTTTTACCTCATAAAGAGATGGAGTGGATAATTGCGTTGTTTTCCTACTGCCAAAAACGTAATTTACCCGCCATGGAAAAACTCAGAAGTTTCCTTGAAGTGCAGATTTTTGGCGTCTGCACCTATTTGGGGGAAAAGCTTTCGATGCCTTCGAGCAAAATCCGGCTTTTCTTCATCTATGCCACTTTTGTTACCGCAGGCTCGCCCGTAATTCTTTATCTTGTGCTTGCCTTTCTTATCAAAATGAAAGATTACATTAAGGGAAAGAGAAACACGGTATGGGATGTATAAATCTGTATGAAGCCGGAAAAGAAAATACTTGGCGTATGCGCGTGGCTTGCTGAAAAATTCAACCTCGATGTAAGCGGGTTGCGGCTGTTGTTTGTTGCCGCAACAATTTTGGGGCTGGGTTCACCCATTCTTATCTATTTGATTTTGTACCTTGTGATGCCGAGAAATTAATTTGAAGTGTCAGCTTCATTTCTCCAAACTCCAAACTCTCAACTCTAAGTTCACATCCCGTCATGCGCTGCATCCCTTCAATCCTCATGCTGATAATGCTTGCCTGGAGCACCCGCGGACAGGAAGCTTACATTTTCGGAACCGTGAAAGACTCAAAGACCTTGGAAGTCTTGGTGGGCGTGAACGTTATCGCTGATGAAAATCATGGCACCCTCACTGATGCAGAGGGGAAATACAGACTGAAACTGCATCCCGGCAGCTATAAAATCACCTACAGCTTTATCAGCTATGAAACGGTGAAAAAAAATGTGGATTTGAAAGACGGTGCATTCCGTGAGATAAACATCGCGCTTGAACCCAGGTCAGAACAGCTTGAAATTGTCGTGGTTACCGCCAGCCAGTATGAAAAAAACATCGCGCAGGAAACCGTTTCGATGGATGTGCTGAGCGAGGAGCTGATTGAAAATACCAACTCGCGCGATTTAGGCGAAGCCTTGCTTAAAACTCCGGGCGTGCAGGTGCAGGATGCGCAAATCTCCATTCGCGGAGGAAGCTCTTATTCGTATGGAGTCGGAAGCCGCACGTCCGTGCTGGTTGACGGGCAAAGCTACCTGAGCGCTGACCTCAATGACGCCAAGCTGAAATTTGTTCCGCTGGAAGATGCCGAGCAGGTGGAAGTGATAAAGGGCGCATCATCCGTGGTGTACGGTTCATCTGCCCTGAACGGAGTGGTGAATGTGCGAACCGGCTGGCCCAAAACCGGAGAAAAGGTGACGGAAGTGAACACCTATTTCGGTGCGTATGGACGGCTTCCGCGTGAAGAAACACGGTGGACCGGAAACGTGAGGGGTTTTTCGGGATTGTTCTTCAACCACCGTCAGCGCGTAAAAAATGTTCAGCTTCTTTGCGGGGGCAACATTGATTTTATCAGCAGCTATCTTGAAAATGCAGATGAATTCAGAGTGCGTGGCAATGTTAAAACACGGTATAACCTTCCGCACAATCCCAGAATAAATTTCGGGCTGAATGCAAACATTATGAAAGAGGTGAGCGAGCGCTTTTTTGTTTCTGCCGACCTTGACTCGTTCATCTATCAGTTCGGGCAAGGCTCGCTGGATAAGTACATCCAGACTGCCGTCAATCCCCATGTTACTTACATAGATTCATCCGGCAACCGGCTGGTTTTCAATATCCAGTATTTCAATGTTTTCAGAAAGGGCGACCCGAAGCATGACACCATTGCCAACTATGCTGACAGCACCGGCAGCACGATTGACAGCGTGGTGATTGACTATGGCACCCCCAATGCCGTATCCAACAGCTTCAGCTTGGACCCGCAGTATCAGAAAAACTGGAATGAGCGCTTTGTTCTCACGGCAGGAACTCCGTTTAATGTAGGGTTTTCAAAAAGCAATCTTTATTCCGGCAAACGGGTGAACTTCAGCGGTGCGGGTTATGCGCAATTGGAGTTTAATTTTGAAAATTTTTCTGTAGTGGGCGGAATGCGCTATGAATTTTCGTCAGTTGACAGCGTTTTTGAAACATCCATTCCGGTTTTCAGGTTTGGGGCAAATTACAAGGCAGGAACATCCACCTACCTGCGCATGTCATGGGGACAGGCATACCGCCTGCCCAGCGTGGGAGAGCGCTTCATCGCTGCGCATACCGTTGGCATTTATATTATTCCCAATCCTGAATTGCAGGTAGAGAAGGGATGGAGCACCGAATTGGGCGTCAAGCAGCTGCTTTCGGTTAAAAAATGGAAAGGATATTTTGATTTCTCTGCCTACCTGATGAAATATGACGAATTCGTGGAGTACCGTTTCGGCAATTACAGTAACTACTGGCCCGGCACCAATAGAAAGATTTTCCCTGAGTGGGGAAGCATGGTGTTTGGCGCCAAGCCGAATAATGTGGATGACGCCCGCATTTTTGGATTTGAAGCCTCGCTTGCCGGAAGCGGCAGAATCGGTGCCGTTAAAATCAACACGCTGATAGGCTACACCTACGTATATCCCGGAAATCTGGACGATGATTCCACCCAGCAGAATATTGGCGCATTCTTTAAAAATGCTTTCAAATATTTTGCAACGAGGCTGGAAGGCGAAGAGGCAGTGAAGCTGCTGCAATTCAGGCAGCGCCACCTGCTGCGCGGAGATATAGAATTGTCATGGAAGAAGTTTTCATTCGGATACAGCCTCTCATTTATCAGCTTCTTTGAAAGAATTCCACCTGAATTTGTAGCATTGGTGACCTTGATTGAAATTGACAATACCAATCACAGCCCGCCTTACACTCTTGAAAAATATATTGACGAACACAAAAATGGGGATGTAGTGATGGACGCAAGGGCAGGGTATCTTCTCAAAGAGAATGTCCGGCTTGGATTTATTGTAAAAAATCTTACCAATCTTGAATATGCCCTTCGGCCGGGTAAAGCCGATGCACCTGTCTCCTTCACGGCACAATGTGTGATTAGGTTTTAAGTTCAATTCTCGATACCTCTTCCCATTACTGATTAGCGAAGTACCTTTTTATCAGCCCATTCTTTTTCAGGATAAACCATCTTCCCTGAATTCATTTCCGCAAATTTCGTGGACAACGAAATTCTTGGAAATTACATTGCTGCAAAACTCCTAATCAAAATTTAATCTCATGAAAACACTGCACTCCCCCTATCCTGAACCCTTCCCTTGTTGCTCCCTGAGGAGATTTTCATGGAAAACCTTCAACAGCATCATCCTGCTCTTATCGCTATGGCTGGTTTCCGCTAATATCTTCGGGCAAACCACCCTCGTCAATTACGATTTCAACTCCGGAACCAGTTTCGCCACATTGAACTCCAACGCGGTTTCCGGAATTACCTCCTCAGCAACAGGAAGCGCTTTTGCTACCACCACTTCCGGTACTACTACAGGAAGCAATGCATTTACCGCAAACGCAACGGCAGGCAATGCGTTGAGCGGTGGGAAAAGCAGCAACTGGACATTTACACTTACAGGTACGGCAATTTCCTGTTACTCTTCGTTTAAAATTTATTTCCAGGGAAGAAAGTCCGCAGCGGGGGATGCTAATAACAGTTTCAACGTCACTTACAGTCTGAACGGTGGCTCATTCGTAAATACAGGAATCACTCCGGCAA
>DATLYB010000091.1:0-12805 GCA_035575215.1 Chitinophagales bacterium | reverse complement strand
GAGATGAGCTTCATCGCATCGTAAATCACCATCCCTGATGTCACCATGCCACCCGGACTGTTGATGAAAAAGTGAATTTCTTTCCCCGGTTCCGTAGATTCAAGATAAAGAAGCCGGTTCACTACCCGTTCGGCTGACTCATCTGTTACCACGCCCCACAGAAAAACTTTCCGCTGTTCCAGGAATTGTTTTTCAAAACGGCTGAACTCCGACAACTTTTCGGCAATACTTGCTCCCGGAATTTCTTCTTCAGCGTGTTCTCTCAATAAGAAATCATAATTACCCATAGCATTTTTTTAATACGCCCAAAAATAGGATTAGTTTTTTGAATTGCAGAGGAATATGGTAATTGCCCACGTGTTTGATGATACAAGGGATGGACAATTTAAAAATCCTTTTTTTGGGAGCTTAGCGCCAGCCCGGTTACGGGAACGACAATCCAGATGAGCATGGTGCCGGAGGCAATCAGCATTCCAGTGGAAGTGCCGAAGAATTTTTTAAAAACGGCTCCGGTGTAGCCCAGTAATGCCGCCACGTCCAGTTTCAGCATGATGAGCACGCGGGAGAGGTCAATGGGATTTAAGGTAGTGAGGACAATGGCAGGTTTCTCCAAAGGATACTCCTGAAATGCGGTGAGGAGCAGCAAAAAAATTCCGTCATACAAAACCGCCATGTAAAGCCACAGGACAATCACCGAGCCGAAGCCTTTCATTCTGTCGGTGATGACCATGGAAATCCAGTAGGCAAGAGCGGAGAAAATGAACGTAAGCAGCACACCCACCGCCATCATCATCACAAAGCTGCCGGTATCGGGCGAGCGGGTCACTCCATAGGCAAGGAACGGGATGCCCAATCCGAGAATGTAAGCCAGCGAAAGCGAGAAAGCTACTCCGAGGTAGTTTCCCAGAAATACCTGCTCGCGCTTTACGGGTTGTGCCAGCAGCAGTTCGATGAACTCACGGGAATTGTAATAGTGAATAGTCCCCAGCATGCAGCTGATAAGCGGAATGAAGACCAGAACAATATTCATCAAACTCACCACAGCACGCGAAAGGTCGGCATTGAAGTAAAGCAGCATGAAGCCGGTGAACAAAAAGAAAACAGTATAAATGACAATCCATTTGCTGCGGAGCATATCGAAGAATGAGTAGCGGAGAAGTTTGAGGACTTTTAGCATAAAATTTTAGTTCCGGAATTCAGGATAAACTTAACAAAATCCTGTTTCTCATCCTGACAACCAAAAACATGTTTTCACAGTCATACCGTTGATTATTGAGAGAGTCTTATTTAACTTTCCGTTACCGTAAAACAAGAATCAATGGACGCCACTTTATTGTATGTTTTTCCTTTCTTCTTTCTGCTGATTGGCATTGAATTGTGGATTGCAAAGAAGCGGAAACAAAATTATTACCGTTTCAATGATGCCATCACCAACCTCAACATCGGCATTGGCAACCAGGTGACCGGATTGTTCTTTAAGGTTGTTTATCTCGGACTCTACTATTATATCAGCGAACATTGGGCACTTTTTCATCTGAAAGCCACGGTGTGGACATGGCTTGCCTGTCTGCTCCTGTTCGATTTCATTTTTTACTGGGCGCACCGATGGGGGCATACCGTAAACTTTTTTTGGGGCGCACACGTGGTGCACCATTCAAGCGAGGAATACAATCTCTCCGTAGCGTTGCGGCAGCCATGGTTTCACAATTTAATCGCTTTCTTTCTTTTTCTGCCTATTCCTTTCCTTGGGTTTGAGCCGATGGTCTTTCTTTCTGCGGCAGCAGTGCACACGCTGTATCAGTTCTGGATTCATACCAAAGCCATTGGCAAGCTGTGGAAACCGATAGAATACATCTTCAACACCCCCAGCCATCATCGCGTCCACCATGCTGTTGACCCGAAATATATTGACAAGAATTATGCGGGCGTATTTATGGTTTGGGACAGGCTGTTCGGCACGTTTGCAGAAGAAAAGGAAGAACCGCATTATGGCATCACCACACCTCTGAAAAGCTGGAACCCCATGTGGGCTAATTTCCATTACTATGTGGAGATGTTTCAGAAAGCGAAAAAAATGTCAAAGTGGAAAGACAGGCTGTATATGATAGTGGCACGTCCCGGATGGCTTCCTCAGGAGATGGGCGGCTATCAGGCGCCTAAACCGCTGGATGAGAATGCTTATGTAAAATATGATGCAGCAACATCAAAGCCTTTCAACCGGTATGTTTTTGTTCAATTTGCTTCCATTGTGACGGGCACATCGGCATTTATTTACCATTTTAACAGCATCAGCGCTTTTTACAAAATTGTTTTTTTAGGAATACTCATTTTATCCATTATGATTTGCGGAGCCATCTTTGAAAACAAACCATGGGTGATTGCTGCTGAATATGCCCGTCTGCTACTTGTTATACTCAGCTTAAACACTTTTTATTACTATTGGCATCTTGACTGGTTCATAGTAATGCTGGTGGCATCGTTGCTTTTATTTGTGGTGTTTGTCCTGTGGTTTACAAAATCGTGGGTGTTTACAAAGCGGGAGGTTCAGATGGCGTAGTGCGGGAATTCTTCCTCCTGCATCAATACATGATAGTGTCATTTTGCGCGACAAACAGCATGTCATGCTTTCCCCCATCAAAATAAATCTGAAGAAGATTATCATTGATGACATAAGTATCAGCCATCTTTAGAGCATTGTGAAACTGCTCCTGAAAATGGTCTATCTCCCGTGTACCCTTGATGTGAGAACGGATGGTTTCTGAAAATTTGATTTTGTTTTCTTCACTGGTGAAGCTGCCTACGTAACTGTTAATAAGGGTTCTGCCTTGGAAAATGAAAGGATAGTAGAAGATTTCTTTCTCCGGACGATTGCAGAGCGAATCAGTAAGAATGATGAAAGTTTCGTTGCCCCCGCAGGGAGGATATTCTATCTCTTTTGTCAGGACATTCTCAAAGCCGATGAATTTCCATTTTCCTGTCAAAGGATAATTTTTTCCCGGGATGACCTCATATTCCACGGGGCAATCGGCATCCTTGTTTTTCTCATTGCAGTGGTAATTACTCACAGCAAGGTTGCAAGCGATTAATGCGACAATAAAGAGCTTTAGATTGTCAGGAAGCTTGAAGAATGATTCCAGCGGTTTAGGTGACATAGTTTTTGAAATTAACCATGTCGTTATACGGCAAGAAAACAAGAGGGTTGGGTGAAATTATATTATTTGCAAAAAAGATTGACAGAGGCGTTTCACCAATGCCGGACCCTCATAAACGAATCCTGTGTACACTTGTAACAAGCTCGCACCTGCTTTGATTTTTTCATCACCGTCCCTTGCATTCATGATTCCTCCTGCGCCAATAATCGGAAGCAGTGTTTTGTGAGAGAGATAATGAATTACTCCCGTTGCTTTTTCACGCAAGGGAGAACCGCTTAGCCCGCCAGCTCCGATACTTTCAACCACGCGCTTTTCTGTAACAAGATTTTCACGGCTGATGGTGGTGTTAGTGGCAACCAGGCCGTCAATTTTTGTCAATGCCGCAATTTCGATGATGTCATCCAACTGACGGGGAGTAAGGTCGGGCGCAATTTTAAGTAAGATGGGTTTCCTTTTTGACTGGCTATTGTTTTTCTCCTGAAGTGTTTTCAGGATTTTCAGCAGGGGTTCTTTGTCCTGAAGTTCCCGTAAACCAGGCGTGTTGGGCGAACTGACGTTAACAACAAAATAATCCACATAATCGAACAAGGCTGTGAAACATTTCAAATAGTCATCCGCAGCATTTTCATTCGGGGTGTTTTTATTTTTTCCAATGTTGCCGCCAATGATGATTTTGCTTTTTCTTTTTTTCAACCGTTCGGAAATCACCTGAACTCCGTCATTATTGAACCCCATCCTGTTGATTAAGGCATGGTCTTTTGAGAGTCTGAACAGGCGCGGTTTTTCATTGCCGGGCTGGGGCAGGGGAGTCACCGTGCCAATTTCAATAAATCCGAATCCAAAACAGGCAAGGTCATCCATATACAATGCGTTCTTGTCGAAACCGGCTGCGAGTCCTACGGGATTCGGAAATTCCAATCCATACACATTCCGCCTGAGTTTTGCATCGTTCCTCGAATAAATCATTCTCACCAGATTTCTCATCAATGGAATTTTCAGAAAAACCTTAAGCAGGGTCAGTGTGTAATGATGAGCAGTTTCAGGCGGCAGCAGGAAAAGTAGCGGGCGGATGAAAATCTTGTACATGAATCACGTCAAAAATAATCAAAGGAAAAACCGTACGCTTGATGTTTCGCTTGCCGGATGAATTACCATGGTTAACCGGTGTCATTAAAACCTTACGCTTAGCCGTTTGGCTGCGGCTAAAACACCATTATTGAAAGTAGGGACAGAACGGAACTTTGCAGTCAGATAAAATGATGGAAACCTTCAGAAATCATCAGCGTATTAAAAATAAATTCCTGCCTATGAGCCGCATGAAAACAAGCATGACGCCAGATAAATTCAACAAAATGATGACTGATGCAAAAGCCAACTTCCTGTGGGATAATGGAGTATTCATTGACGAGCGCATCAGTTACAACAAATACGTCATCAAAGTTTATAGCCTGCTGGATTTTTATGTCGAGGTTTATTACAGTATTGAAGACAACAAGATTGAAGACATCTACGCTATCGAAACCGAAGAGGATTGGGATGGATTTCTGAAATCAATTGATTTAAGAGAACTTTTCTGAAGAATCCAGCCTTTCTCCACTATTTTTTGATAATTTAGAGAATGAGAATTTTCTTTCTCTGTCTGTTTTGTTTCACCTGTAATCTTTCAATTTCGCAGCAGCCATCGGGGAGATTGTATTTTTTCACTGCTCCGGGCGGTATCCCTCCGCCTTATGCTGGATTCATTCAATACCCTGAAATGTCAATTCATCATATTGACGATGTGCAACTTCTTGATTTTGCAGTGAAAGGTGACAAACTGTTTGCGGGGACGTTACAGGGCGTAATTATTTATGATACGGCAAATTATCAGCCTCTCGATACTATTCAGGTTTCCTATCCCCGTCACCTTGCTGCATGGGGTGAAAATTTAGTTGTGACTTCTGCATCCAAACCTCACTTTCGCGTGTATGACAATTCTCACACTTTGCTTTTTTCATTGGATAGTGCCATACTTCCTATTGAGCCTTTCGGTATCGGAGTTACAGGCAATCACGCTTTTTTGCTGTTGAGCAACAGTATCTTGATTGTGGATTTAATAGCCGAAGATACCATTGCCACTGTAACAACGCCTCATCCGTTTCCGTTTGGCGGCTATAATTATTTTCTCACTGATGCGGGTGATGATTTTTATATTGACGTGGAATATGCTACAGGAGCGCTCAGGTTTTCGATGATGAGAATTAACAAAGCTACGTTAGTTGCAGATACTGTTTTTCACCGCGAAGGCTATTCAAATTACACTCCCCCTGTTGCTGCCCGGGATAAAATTTATCTTCTTGCATTCGATTCCCACTATGATATCACAAATGATTCGCTCCATATCTCTGCAAACCAAGGGAATCCCCTTACTGTGGAGTATGATAAGGTAAGCACAGCATTGTTTCTGAGCAATCACGGCAATGAAGTGGTTTATCTTCTTGACGGCACTTTTTCCGACACGGTTTCAATAACCGGAAATCTTGAACGAGCGCTTTTTATTCCTGATGAAGCGGATACGGTGAATTGGATAAATGATAAAAGGACTGCAGAAGTAAGCGTTTACCCCAATCCTGTTTTAAACGTGCTTTATGTCTTGATTCCTAAGCTATCCCGAATTTCAAGGGTTCAGCTTTTTGATGCAGCATTCCGAATGCTTGAGTGTAAAATTGCGGACCCCTTTGCACGGAAAATAGAAATTAACTGCACCAGGCTGCCGCAAGGATTTTATTACCTGAAATTCTTAACCCCTGATGGTGTTTTATTTTCAAGGTTTTGCAAAGTGAATAATAATGACCAATACTGAAGCTAATATTCTCGCAGACGTTTATGAAAGCGTTCGCGCTTTGACAAAGTGGTATATCTCCAGGATGAAAGATGTGGACATGCACAAAGTTTTTGAAGTTGATGGGAAAAAATTTAATTCAGCTTACTGGGTAACGGCACATTTGATATGGTCGGAACAGTTTCTTTTACTGCAGACCCTCGGAGGGAAGTCGCCTGAAATTCCATGGCTGGAGCAGTTCAGGATGGGTTCTCCGGTGCCGGAAAGACACGATGGATTACCCTCCGTTAAACAAATTCTTGATGTCTGGAAAGAAATTCACTCAGCGGCAATGAAGCACGTAAGGTCACTCTCCGATGAAATTCTCAGCAGCGATAATCCTTCAGGTTTCGGATTTGGCGGGGATAACAGTTACAGGATGATGATTCATCATGCCATCCGTCATGAAGCCGTCCATACCGGACATTTGTCATGGCTCTGCAAAATGTACGGAATTAGAACCGTTTAGGGTGAGCCTATTTTCGAGAAGTAGGCGGCTACCTTTTCAAAAATTGATTTTACGTCAGGTTTATCGGCAACAAAAACCGGATTGGAAGTCGAACGCTTTACCTCTTCTGCAGTTGTCCTGCCGATGGCGAAACATGGAATAGAATTAGTTTCTTTATTCGCAGCAAAAAAGCTTTTCACCGCGCTGGGGCTCATAAACGCAATGGCATCAATTCCTTTGGTTTCCACTTTCTTCTTCAGTTGAATGGTGCTGTAAACAATCATCTCCTTTACCTCGACTTTTTGCCTCCGCAGCCATTCGGGCAAATCTTCCAGATGATGCTCAGCGCACGGAAATAAGACCGTCCGGATAGACCGGTCATTCAGAATCATGTCAGCCAAATGCACGGCATCGTTTTGTGCAGGCACCAGCGGCTCCACGTCAAGCAGCTTGAGATGACGTGCCGTTGAGTCTCCGATTGCAAAAAATTTCACCTCCGGCACTTTGATTTTTTCCCGGAAGATAATTTCGCTGAATGCCCTCACCGCATTCTGGCTGGTGAAGGCGATGGCATCATAATCGGCTGCGCTGATTTGTGCGGCAAGTTCTTTGGTGTTTTTCGCAAACTCGATGCGAATCATGGGCTCCACGACAATATCCAATCCCATCTTCTTTGCGAGGATTTCCGAGAGTTCATCCAGCTCGCGGGTGACAAGGATCCTGGGTGCGTTCATGATTGGGAATTGTCCATCGTTCACAGAGGGTCCTAGCTACGGACCTTTCTTTTTTAACAATTTCCGGGCTCCCTTTCTGAATGCCGCTTCGGCAGCCTTCCTCCCCAGCGCGGCAGCCTTATCGAGGCTGTCGCTTAGTTCCGCTGCGACTCTTTGCTTTCCGTCAAGGCTGAGCACTTCTGTCCGTAAAAATATTTTTTTTCCTTCAATTCTTGCACAGGCTCCTGCCGGAGTCGAGCATCCGGCACCGATTCTGCTCAGGAATGCCCGCTCGGCAGTGATGGCTGCGAAAGTTTTTTTGTGGCTGATGCTCCGGAGAGTGCGCGCGGTTTCCGGGTCATCCTTTCTGCAGACCACGGCAATGGCGCCTTGTCCGGGAGCAGGAATCATCCAATCCAGCTTTTTGTAATTGACCTTCGCTTGCAGCCTTTTCAGGCCTGCAAGCGCAAGTATCATTCCGTCCCAATGGTTTTCTTTTAGTTTTTTGAGCCGCGCATCCACATTCCCTCTTACAGGAACTATGATGTGATGCGGGTATTTGTGCAGCCATTGGGCTTTGCGCCTCACGCTGCCGGTGGCAACAACAGCGCGGTAATTTTTTCTTTTGGTGAAATCCCGAGTCCTGAAAATAATCACGTCCTGCGGCTTCTCTCTTTTTAAAACAGCGGCAAGCATCAGTTTCGGATGAATAACAGTTGGCAAATCCTTGAGGGAATGAACGCCTATATCCGCCTGTTTTTTCAGCACCGCATCGTCAATGGCTTTCGTAAAAACGCCAGCGGTGGCAATCGAATAAACAGGCTTCTTTTGTGATAAATCGCCCTTTGATTTGATGAAGACCAACTCGGTTTTAACTCCTGCTGATTTTAATTTTTCTTCAACCGAGCGTGCCTGAAGCACAGCGAGGGGGCTGCTGCGGGTGGCAATTCTCAATTTTCGCTTCATCCTTCAGGCGGCAAGGTTACGGGATTTTTGAAAATGCCGCAGATAGCTGCTGGTGATGCCGTCAACGAATTTTGATTTGGAAATGAAATGAGGCTCATCGAGGCTGTTGTCGAAAATCGTGTCGTGGATTTCCGTTTTAATGCGCTGCGCAAGTTCGTAACGGTTGAGCCAATCATAATATTGCCGGATGCCTTCGGCAATGTAGTGTTCAGCAATCCGGATGTAGTTTTCTTTTTTGTGCCTGTCTGTATCCGCAATCTGGTCAATAGTGATAACGGTTGCGGGCAGAGCAGTTTCGATATTTCCCGGCAATGACAGGTCAATGAAAATTTTGCCGGAAAGATTCTGACCTTTCAGTAATTGAGCGGTGATAACCGGATGGGGAGATGAAGTCGCGGCAAAAATAAAATCAGCCTTTGCAATTTCCTTTTTGAGCGAATCAAAACCGGATGCCTTTATGCCGAATTCATTTGCAAGCTGAAATGCTTTTTCACCGCTGCGGTTGATAACGGTGATGTTTTTTGCGGGGATGAATTTCAGGAGGCTCTTTAGGGTGAGTCTGCCTGTTTTGCCTGAGCCTATGACCAAAGCTGTATGGGTTCCGCCCGGAGAATTTAGTACGAAAGCTTGTCTTACGGCTGCGTGTGCAATGGAGGCTGCTCCATTGTCAATACGGGCGTGAGTTTTGATTTTCTTCCCCGTGCTGATGGCTTGTTCCACCAGGCGATTTAATACTGCATCAATGGCATTGTGCCGTAAGGCGATTTGGCAGAACTCAGTCACCTGCCCGGTGATTTGAGCGTCACCGAGAATCTGCGAGTCGAGACCAGCAGCTACGTTGAAGAGATGCTGAACGGCTTCCGTTGAGTTTTTGATGTAAGCAAATTCTTGAATTAACGTTGTCATTCCTCCGCTGATACGCTTTTCCTGCGGGACATCCTGAAACACCGTCCATAGTAATTGGGTTAAAAATTCAGGCTTCTCTGCCGCTGCATACATCTCCGTTCTGTTGCAGGTGGAGATGGGCAGAATGGAAGTGATGCCATTCTGCTTTGCGGTTTCAATCAGTTTCTCCATCTGCTCTTTGCTGAGAGCAAATTTCTTCCGCACATCCACCGGAGTTTTCCAGTGGCTCATACCAATCACCCAGAAATTTTGAAGTATCTCCATCATCGAATCACTGAATTAATGAATCACCAATCACACCGCTTTCTTCACTGTTTTCGGACTGACGTGCAGCCCGCACTCCGTTTTGCCCGTTCCCACCCAGCGCCCGTTTCTGCCTTCGCCTTTTACGGTGCAATGCGTGCAGCCCACCGAGCCGAAGCCTTGCTTCACAAGCGGATGCTCAGGCAGCTTGTTTTTCCTAATGAACTCGCGAACTTCCTCTTCCGTCACATCGAGTATCGGGTTAAACTTAAGCATGCCGTTATGCTCGAAGATTTTCATGTTGCGCCTGAAATAGCTCTGAAACGCCATCACACCCGACACCCACACATCGAAGTTGTGTTTGATTTTATTGAGCGGATTCACCTTGTTTATCATGCAGCAGAAATCGGGGTCGGTCTTCCATGTTTCATTGCGCAGCGTAAACTCATGGTCTATCGCATTAGGCAGGACGCTGGTGATTTCCAAACCCAGCAGTTTTGCAAGCCGGTCCTTGTATTCAATCGTTTCCCTGAACAGATATTGCGTGTCAATGAAATGCACTTTCTGATTTTTGTTCACCCGGCTCAGCAGGCTTAAAAGGAAAACGGAAGATGTGCCGAAGGAAGAAGTAACCAGCACTTTTTCTTTGTCAAAATCATTGAAAAGCTCGCGCAGGCGCTCGATGGGCGTCAGCGTTGCATATTTTTCGTTAAGCTTTTCAATCAGCTTATCCATGCTTGCTCACAAGATTTGATGTAAGTTCATTCAGCGCTTTCACCTTTTGTGCGAAATCGCCTTTCAGGTTCCTGCGGATTTGGCTGAGGTTGTCAATCACCTGCTGCAAATCATCGGGCAGCGTGTCTTCCAGAAATTCACGGAACCGTTTCGCAAACGTGGGCGACTTGCCGTTGGTGGAAATGGCAATTTTCAAATCGCCTTTGGTGACGATGGACCCCAGATAGAAATCGCACAGCTCCGGTGTGTCGGCAACATTCACCAAAATCCTTTTCTTTTTTGCCTGCTCCCAAATCTGGCGGTTGAGTTTGGGATTTTCCGTGGCGACAATCACCACGTCTTCCCCCTCCAAATCTTCAGAGCGAAAGCCGCGATGCACCAGGGTGACATGCGGATATTGCATTGCGAGGGTGTTGATTTCATCAGAAATTTCAGGAGCCACCAGCGTCACTTTCGCAAACGGACTGCTTTTCAGCAAAAATCGCAGCTTTTCAGAGCCTGCATCACCTCCGCCCACCATGAGCACACGCAGCTTATCCACCTTCAAAAAGACGGGAAAGAGATGATTACCTGTGTCTGCAGCATTCATATCAGATACAGCTTTTCTTTTAATAAATTGAACTCAGGAGCAAGTTTCACCACTTCTCCGATGATAATAACTGCCGGTGCCTTCAGTCCTTTTTCTTTCACTTCTGATTCTATTGTTTCAATTGTTCCGAGCGCAGTTTTCTCATCCGGCAATGAGCCGTTTTGTATCACCGCCACGGGCAGTTGCGATTTTCCGGCATCTTTGAACACCTGCACGATTTCCGTCAGCCTGCTCAATCCCATCAGGATTACCACCGTAGCATGGGAACGAGCTGCATGTTCCACATCACCGGAAAGAGTTCCTTCCAGGGTCGTGCCGGTGATTACCCAAAAACTTTCGGTCACGCCTCTTCTGGTCAGCGGAATTTTGTGCAAACCGGGAATTCCTGTGGCGCTGCTGATTCCGGGAATCACTTCTGTTGCGATTCCGAATTTCCCGGCATGTTCTATTTCTTCATGACCTCTGCCGAACACAAACGGGTCGCCTCCTTTCAGTCTTACTACATGTCCATACTGCAAAGCATATTCAACAATCAGCCGGTTGATTTCCTGCTGCGGCATTTCATGATGACCGGCACGCTTGCCGACAAAGACCGTCAGCGCGTTCGGAGCATGCGCCAGCAGTTCAGGACTCACGAGCGCATCATACAGCACGACATCTGCGGCTTTCAGGGCGTTCAATCCCTTTATGCTGATGAGGTCGGGGTCGCCCGGACCTGCGCCTACGAGAGTGAGTTGGGGTTGCTTTTTCATTTTTTACGCCTTGTAATAGCTGCTCACGATTTGTTTGTCTAAATCTGCCTTGTCAATGCCCAGCTGCGATGCGCGTAACGCTTTCACTTTTTCGAGGAATGCGGAAGCATCATTCAGATACTTCACGGCAAAGTTTTCATCCGGATCATTCTTGTTGATCTGATACACCAGCGTTTCAAAATCATTGTCCAGCGGGAAGATGCCTGTTTTCACCAGTTTCTCATTGAAATCGCGGATGATGCCCGCCTGCGTGTTGCATTGGATGTCTTTGCTCAGCAATGTTGCCTTGGCGGCAATCACGAAGGTGTTGTAGCTGTTGTAAATGGAGTCGGCAAACACCTTCTCTTCCAGACCTTCCCTGGCATAATCCAGTTTTTCAGCGGCTTCGTTAATCACCGTAGAAATCACATCGAGCATGATTCCTGCACATTCGCCCACGCCTATCGCCTGCTCGTAGGTTTCTACGTGTCCCCAGTCAATATAGTCATCCTGGGTGAATTCATAATCCGACAGCGGCTTCAGCATCTGGTAGAAATACTTTTCACCCATCCTGCGGAAGTAGGCGTTGAAGTATTCCCCGTCAATGGCGTGTTCTTCAAAATCATTCAGAATTCGTCTCAGCGCTTCGGGAGCTTTCTTGGTGGGCACTTTCACGATTTTATCCGCCACATAGCCGGTGCCATCGGGGTCAACGCCACCGCCAAGCACAATCTGCATCGCAGGGGCAACGAGTTCGCCTCTTTTGATGGAGCTCCCGTGAAATCCTATCTGCGCGCCCATGTGCTGCCCGCAGGAATTCATGCATCCGCTGATTTTGATATGGATGTCATGGTCGTAAATCAAATCTTCGTATTCCTCCTTCAGCATTCTTTCAAACACCCGAGCGAGTTCCATGCTGTTGGTCACACCCAGATTGCAGGTGTCAGTTCCGGGACAGGTGGTGACATCATGCGTGGAATCAAACCCCGGCTCGGTATAACCAATTGTATTCAATTCATTGAACAATGCAGGGAATGCTTCCGGCTTAACAAAGCGCAGCAGTATTCCCTGGGTTGCGGTGATGCGGATGTCATCGGCTGCATACTTCTTGACGATGGCTGCAAGCACACGCGCCTTGTCATGAGGAATATCTCCGCAGGTGATTTTCAGCCCCACGGCATAATAGCCCTCCTGCTTCTGCTGAAACGTGTTGGTCTTCAGCCACTCATGATATTTGACTTCGTCATTCGGCCGGATGCCCGCATCAAACGGACCGTCCGGCAGGTTCACCGGAGGGACGATGGTTTCCTGCACCACATATTTTTTATTTTTCAATGCCGGTCTTTCCTCTTCCACCAGTTTCATAAATGCGGGCATCCCGATTTTCTGAATCAGGAATTTGATTCTTGCCTTGTGGCGCTTGGCGCGCTCGCCATGACGGTCGAACACACGCAGCACGGCT
>DATLYB010000090.1:0-10788 GCA_035575215.1 Chitinophagales bacterium | reverse complement strand
GACCACCAAACTCTTAATGCAAAAGATTACGGAGTGCTGCAAGACCGCAAGCGTGTAATCATTATCGGATGGAAAAAGAGTTTGAAATTTTCTTATCCCGACTTAGAAAAGATTACTCATAACTTTACGACAAAAAATATTTTCTCTGACCTTGCTTCGCTCACGCCTGGCAAAGTGATTCAGAAAGGCAAATACAAAAAAGAGAAGAACGAATACCTGGAAAGATTTGATTTAAGAAACGGAGTAGATTTCTACACTCAACACATCTGCCGACCACACAACGAAAATGATTTGAAGATTTACAAACTTGCGATTGAAAATTTTCAGAAGCATAAGCGAATCAAATACACCGACATTCCGCAAGAGTTACAGACACAGAAGAACACAGGTTCATTTCTTGACCGCTTCAAAGTGGTGAACGGAAATGGAGTCTCACACACGGTTGTTGCGCACATTGCGAAAGACGGACACTACTACATACACCCGAGCAAGCGCCAGTGCCGTTCAATTTCAGTTCGTGAAGCGGCACGAATTCAATCGTTCCCAGATGATTTTTATTTTGAAGGTTCAAGGACAGCTGCGTTCCGGCAAATCGGAAACGCAGTTCCGCCTTTGATGGCATACGCAATCGCTAAAGCGATTAAGAAAAAACTACTTATGGCGTAATCCAACCCTCGTATTCTTTTGGCAGCAGTTGAATTAACTCCTTGCCACTCATAGAATTCAAATCATAAGTCATTTGGAATTGCGGGATAGTTGAAGTAGTAAATCTTCTCAAAACACCTTTGCCGTCCTTGTTCCTTGCACCCACTTTAATTTTATTTTTTTCCTTGTCCCAATATAAAACTGTTGCTGCTTCAATAACTCCTTTGCAAGTTGCAATTTCCTGACGGGATGCGAGTGATTCATGCAGATCTCCGTTTTTGTCAGGAGTTCCAGCTAAATAAATTTTAGCTAAGTCATCAAGCTCTTTAAGTAATCGCGTTGGAGAGGC
Organism: Chitinophagales bacterium; assembly: GCA_035575215.1. Classification (GTDB taxonomy): domain Bacteria; phylum Bacteroidota; class Bacteroidia; order Chitinophagales; family CAIOSU01; genus DATLYB01. Next base: position 9,794 of record DATLYB010000090.1, on the reverse strand, counting down.
AAGCAAATGACGGTAATATTTATTCCATTCTTCTGCATTCAAAATATAGCGACTGTCTTCACCGACTTTTCTTTTTCCGTCACTTCGTTGCGGGCAAATGCTGTCAAAATAAAATGCAGACAGCCACGACCATAGCCCCGCATCATAAAGAAGATTTCTTCCGGGTATGCGAGAAATTTTATCGTAGATGTAACGAATAATTTCATTCTTAGAATCAAACTTTTTTCGCTCGATTTTTAATTCTGCATTTATAATTTCACACGAATAGCCATCTGTAACAAGCAAATCGGGAACACCATCCGCTTCACCATCTCTGACCTCGTGCAAAAGAGTTCTGAATTTTTCAATACCAAGCTCATTGAATCTTCTGATGTGAGTTATCATTTTGGTTTATTGTTTAATGCCTGTTCAAACTTTGTTCTGAATTTATTTTTTCTGCAAAATGCAGCAACAATTTCTTCAACCCAGTAGTTGATTTCATCTTCATTATCGATGCCATCTTCAAACTCAACTTCAACATTTATATGCAACACTTCCTTGATAAACTTCAGCCAAGTGCTTTGCCAGGAACTATCTTCTTCTTCAAACTCATTCCAAGTTGCAGCAATTTTTTCCGCAACTTGTCGAACAGCAACAGGAAAAACAAGTGAACGGAAAATCGGATTTGACTTCACCAACTCTTTTGCGTTTTCAATTCTCTTGTTTATTTCCAAGCGTGGATAATCATTATCAGGAAATGTTACTCTGAAAATTTGTTGGTCTAAATCTTTGTCCCAATCAATATGAAGGATAGACATTCTATTTCCCGATTCTTCAAGGTTCTTCGGTTTAATTTTATCAGCAACTCTTATTATACGCCCGAGTTTTGTTGTTTCATCGACAACCTTCACACGGAAGCGAATAATACTTGTTGAGGGAATATCTGTTAGAATTGTATTTTCAGGTGGTTGTGGGCTTGCAACAGTGCCAAACGGAAAACGCATGAAAGAAGATTTATAGTAAGGTTCAATATAAACCTTTGCATCATCAGACAATCCCAATCCTTGCAGGTCAATAGTGGCGGTGAAGGATTTGTATGGTCGTTCATCGGCAATAGAAATATTAACTCTTTGCCGATTTAGTTTTTTCCTTCCGGTGTAATTAAATTTCCGAATCATAGTGGTTGACTTTTATGTATAAATCTCTTTCAACATCAAAACCATTCACCTCAATTAAAAAATCACTATCAGGATTTACATTGAAAGACATTCGGTTTTCTTTATACTCCAAGTTGCTTACACCGCTTGAAGTAACAGTGATTGGATTTCTTGCAATATCAAAATCATATTTACTGTAACGCTTTAAAGGACTTCCTTTCACGACCATGTAAGCAGTTGCAACTTTTATGCTTCCTGTAAATCCATTTACAGCAGGATTTTTTTTCAAACGGAATCCACCAACCTCCTGTTCAAGAGTAAACGGCAATTTTTTCCCTTCTGGTCTTGGTGGCTTTGGTCTATCGGGTTCATCGCCCGGTTCGTCATCCGGCTCATCAGGTTCATCTTCGCCTTCAGGTAATTCAATATAAAAAACATCTTTCATCATCTCTCTGTCTATTCCTTCTGCAGGTTTCAACAACAGGCCACAAAGTTTGTCAATTGTTAACTCAATAAAGTTTATCACTTTATCGCCATCATCATACTTGCCACGGAAGTGAGAAGAATTTTTTTGCCATTCAGTATGAGCAGGGTTTTCAGCAAGACCAAGAAGTTTTACAAGCGCTTTATCTTCAATAACAATTATTGCACGGACAAATTTGTTTCCTACCCTTTTGCCTTCTCCAGTAATTGTAATTCCATCACGAACAAAGTGTGCATCTGCTTCACGAAGCAATTCATCTTTCTCTATGAACACTTTGAAGAAACAAATTTGAGGGGTGCCATCGGCTTCTTTAATTCTTACCGGAACTTTGAAAGCAACAGGTTTCCCCTCATCAAATAAATCCATTCTTGCTTCAATCAGTTTTTTTACATCTTCATTGAGAAGCCAATCCATTTGCCATCGGGCAGGATTCTCAAGAGGCGGTTTTTTAAGCGTGATGTAATCCGTTTCGGGAAGTTGAAGCGACCACAGACAAAGTTTGAATAACTTGCTATAGTCAGAAGTGAGATTCAATTCTTGTAGTAATTCAAAAATTGTATTCTCATTTATCTGTTTATTAATATTCTTGTCATCATCTGCAACTTCAACAATTAAACTTCCACTGATAATCGGATAAAAATATTGCTTCAAAACACTTTTAATAATTGCATCAGAAGTAATTTCCTTTCTTGGAAACGGAATGACAACAGATAAACCGGGGCTTGCGTGTTCATCTCTTTTCAGATTGAAAGTAGCTCTGAAATTATTTAGTATAGTTTCATCTTTAGTAGGAGTTGCAAAATATTCATCAGTATTTTCAAAAACTCCGAAGTAGCCGTAAGGATAGCGCTTAACCGTTGGCTCATTAGCAAGATGGTGAGTTTTCAAAACTGACAAACCCATCAAATAATTTTCGTTGTCATCCCAACGATTTGTGAGAGCAAAAAAAGTATTGATTGTTGATGATGCGGGGAAAACTGTTTTGCCCAAACCCCATTTTCCTCTTTCAGAACCTTTCTTACCTGACCTTCCGACATTACGCCAAAACCAGTAGAAGTTATGCCCGCGAGGTGAATCAGTTTTTGGGTCATCATTTTCTGCAATGCTTCCATCCAGGCCGACTGTTTGAAAATCTTCAATGACTATGTATTGAGTTCTTTCTGAGAATGCAGGAATTTCCCTTTTATTCAAGCCATTGTCGGCAGAAATAATGTGTGCATAAATTCCCTTGAAGTATGGGTGATTGCGCAAACTAACATCGTTTGCATTTGTTTTACCAGAAAAGTAAAAACGGACAGTTACAACTTGCTCTGGGTTTTCCTTGTCAAGTTTTGCGTCAAGAGAGTTTTGAATACTTTCTCTGACAAGTGCATCAGAAAAATCTCCGACATCCTGAGTCGTAAAAAATTCTCCCTCAATCGGGTCTTGATTGACCTCACTTTCTTGCGGGATTCTAAACTTCCATTCTGGTTGACTCATGCTTTTAGAATTTGAATTTGTTTTTTTCTTCTTTGCTGATTGCGTTTCCAAAAAGTGCCTTGGTGTTTTTGGTTTTGTTTTCTATTGCTGTAAACATCTTGCGAACATCTTCATCAGTGTATTCGTAGTTGCTTTTGTTGGCGCAGTTTCCAAGTATATCAAGAAGGTCAAGCAACTTCTGCGTTCGCCTTGCAGCGACAGTTTCAAACCTTTCTCTTCTTGTTGACTTTTTACTCATAATCTTTTTAGAGTTGCGATATCAGATCGCAAATATAGAAATATTATTTTCACATAAACAAATAGACGACACAATTATTTTATTTATGTCATTACATTTGATAAAATGTAAGGAAGTAAAAATCAGAATAATTCAGCCAGGGAAAGCCATCCCCAAAAAATACACTCTTGCAAGCCGCCACTGGCAACGCTGAAACCAAAGCTTGCAAGAGAGTATTTTTTTCTCCAACCCAGAAAAAATTTTTGCCAACGCTTCTTTAAAAAAAGAAATTTATTTTTCCCAACGCACGGGGCAGTGCGTAATCGGACATGACTGCTTCTAGTGTAAACCGCTTTGAACAAAGTGTGTGCTGACTTGATACGAGATAACTTCGGATAGACAGTAAACCAGCAGCTAACATCGGTTTTGCGTCAGGCGGGGTGACGTGCTTCTATTGACAATTTTGTGTATAATTGAAGTGCGGTTCTTCGTATCGAGTGCAGTGCTAAAAAGCCCGCCCGAACGCCAAGCCGAAAAACGTTGGCGAAAATTTTAAACACAAACTTCCGTACCATGAAAAAACTTTTCGGAATCATTTTAATTGTATCCATGCTGATTCAAGGAATCAAGGCTCAGGATACCATTCGTTGGTGTGCTTATACACCACCTTCTCCGCTTCAATATCCTGATGCGTTCTTGTACATAATGTGTCCGTTCGCCTCCGGATTTGATTATCCGTATTATATTATGAATGGTGATACGCTTGATTATTGGAATGGCGATACAATTTATTGGCTCTATCCCGGAAGTTCAGGCATGATGTATTTTTATTGTGACAGTCAAGGTGTGTTTGACTGGATTCCTGATTCGACCTTCTATTTCATTGGCAACCCTCAACCGCAGATTTGTGTAATTACCAGCGATTCCAATAATCATCCCGTTATTTATCTTGACACCGCTACTATTTATGGCAATTACCCTTTACACATTCAGAGACAGATAACCACCACTTCCTGGCAGACTGTGAAAATCATTAATTTAGGAGACCCGCTGGTTCCTTTCGTTGATACCACAGCTAACACCACTACACAAATTTATTACTACAAGCTTCAATCTCACGGCTGCGAAGGCTATCAGCACCGGACAATACATTTACAGGCAAATGGCCATAATCTAATATGGAATGAATATTGGCCAAATTATCCTCCGTTGCGGGGCTACTATATTCATAAGCGCGACATTAACGGAAATTTTTCATTGATAGACAGCACGGTTAGCCTTACGTACACTGACCTGAGTTTTCAGGATGGCGATGAATACTTTGTGGAAGCATTTAGAGATGACGTGTGTCCTCCCGTTATTGACTGGATTGGAAAGAGAAGTTTATCATTCAGCATAAGGTCAAACAAACTAAAGATTGGTACTTCAGGAATCCATACACCGGAGTTAACACGGTATAAGTACACTATAAATGGCAATACGTTGTACGTAGAGTTAGAAAAACCTGAAGATGTCGGAGTGTATGATTTGTTGGGGCGAGAAATAGTCCATGTGCGGACTGATAAGTTGACCGTTCAACTAAAGACTGGAATATACTTGCTGAACGTGGGCACAAAAGGACAGAAGATTATAATTTACTAAGACAAAACTTTCGCCAACACTCGTGCAGCTATGAAAAAAGGTAAGTGAACCGGGAAAAGAGCGATATGACGTTTCGAAGTTACATATTTCCTCCGTTTTTTAAATACCTGTTACTCGATGCTGCTATGAGTAGTCCGCCTGCGCGGGCGATCCTGATTCGTTCGCCTCTTTAAACTGCCCGCGCGGCTGCCACAAGTCCCTTTCAAGTAAACAAGATTGGGGGCACATGCTAATGATGAACCCCTCAGGCAGCACCCCGCTTATTTAGACCCGTAAAACTCCAGGCTCCCCTCAGGCTTCCATTTAATCGTACACCCTACAGGTTTTGTATCATTCACAGCGATTTCTTTCCCGCTTAGCACCGCTTCCAGCGCTTCCCTTAAATAATGCCGCTTGATTTCACGAGGCTCCTTATAGTTGGCGTTGTCATCAATCAAGCCGTGATAGACCAGCCGCCTTTGTTTGTCAAACACATACACCTCCGGAGTGCGCTCGGCTGCAAAAGTTCTGGCGATTTCCTGCGTCTCGTCAAAGAGGTATTTCCCGTCAAGATTCAGCATCTTTCCCATCGGTATCATGTTTTCGAATGAATCTTCCGGATAGCGCGCCACGTCATTTGCATTGATGGCATAGAATCCCACGTTTCTTTTTTCATATTCCGCCACCAGCCTGCTGATGCGCTCCGCATAAGCGCGCGCATAGGGACAATGGTTGCAGGTGAAGATGATGACCACCGCATCTTTGTCTGCATAATCCCGTGTGCTGTGCATTCGGCCGTCTGTACCTTTGAGGGAGAAATCGGGAAGGATGGTATTGAGCTGCATGGTGTATTTTTTACGGAAAGATAACTATTAGCAATGAGTTTCCGGTTGAGAATTTCCGGTTAAGTTCAAGTTCGCAATTTTACTCAAACTGGAAACAATAAACTCTAAACCGGAAAGTTGCATTTCGTCTAATGTCCCGCATTACACATCACACACCTGACCTTTGCATCATCGGTGCCGGTCCTGCGGGCATTGTTGCGGCTATATGTCTGGCAAAAGCTGGAATCAAGCCGCTGGTGGCTGACAAAAGCAGGTTTCCGCGCGATAAGGTGTGCGGTGATGCCCTGAGCGGGAAGGCGGTGGATGTTTTAAACAAGCTGGACAGGCGGATTGTCAGCCGGCTTCAGCTGAAGCCGGTGCAAATCGGCTCATGGGGCGTCACATTTGTTGCGCCCAATCTTAAAAGAATCAGAATTCCTTTCAGCAGCCCCGGTAAGATACCGGCAAGCTCAGCAGCCGCTCCCGGCTTTATCTGCAAAAGAATTGACTTCGATGATTTTATTGTGGGCTTTGCTAAGGAACATTACGGAATTGAAATTCTGGAGGAAAGCAGGCTTGCTGATTTTGAGTTTCAAAAGGGCGAATGGCTATGCAAAACTTCTGATGGAAAAATTTCTGTTAAAAGCAAGCTGCTGATTGTTGCAGATGGCGCTCAATCGGTTTTTGCCAGACACATTGCAGGCGTGAATGTTGAGCACAAGCATTACTGTGCTGGCGTTCGTGCCTATTATTCCGGAGTGAACGACATGGATGGGGAGAACTTCATCGAGCTGTATTTTTTGAATGAGCTTTTGCCCGGTTATTTCTGGATTTTTCCGCTGCCCGGAGGAAAAGCCAACGTGGGATTGGGGATACGGAGCGACAGAGTAAGCGCCAAAAGAATCAATCTGAGAGAGATGCTGTTGGGGGTGATTGATAAGTATCCCGCGCTGAAGTCACGTTTCAGCAGCGCAACGCTCGCAGACAGCGTGCACGGGTGGGGGCTTCCTCTCGGCTCGGTGAAAAGAAAAATTTCCGGCAGCGGGTACATGCTCTGCGGAGATGCCGCTTCGCTGATTGACCCTTTCACCGGGGAAGGTATCGGAAACGCCATGCTCAGCGGCATGATGGCTGCACAGCAGGCGGTGAAATGCCTTGAAGCCGGTGATTTCTCGGCAGAATTTATTTCAGGGTATGATTCAGCCGTCTATGGAAGATTGTGGCGCGAGCTATCCCTCAGCAGACGCCTGCAGCAGCTGGTGACGGTGCCCTGGCTTTTCAATTTAGTTGTCAGCAAAGCCTCAGCAAGCAAATCATTGCAGGAAACGATTTCCTGCATGTTCACCGATATTGATATCCGCAGAAAGCTCAGGCAACCTTCTTTTTATCTCAATATGCTGATGTCCGGCTAAAATTTTTAATAACTTCGTGCACTCTAATCCTTCCCTGACTCATGAGAAACCTATCCAGCGTGCTCGTTCTGTTTCCCGCACTTATTTTCGCCCAGCCGTGCACCACTAATAATGCCTCCGGTTGCGGCTGCCCTGACGGAAAAGACACCTGCTACCTGCTGCCTGACATCACTATCTCATGGCAGGCGCTGGAAGACTATGACAACGGTCCCACCGAATATTCGCAGACCGGCAATGGAGCCGATAACGGAAGATTGCGCATCACCGGCTGCACGCCTAACATAGGCTGGGGTCCTTTCACCGTGCGCGGAACAGATTATTTCATCTGCGGCAACGATACCATTTACAGCACCAGCGGCAACGTCACGTGCCCTGACGGCTCCACTCCCACCAATCTTTTGCGTCAGCGCATTTACAAGAAGATGGGCGCCACCATGACGTACGAAGACCGCTGGGCAGGCGGACAAACCTATCACCCAACGCACGGGCACAATCACGTGGACGACTGGGTCATCTTCACGCTGCGCGTGCAAGACCCCAATGAACCCGATACGCTCAAATGGCCCATCATCGGCACCGGCTCCAAACTCGGCTTCTGCCTGATGGACTATGGCAGCTGCGATTACTACAACGGCTACTGCCGCGATGTACAGGCTTATGGATTGGGCACTGTGAAGACCAGTTCCAATACGCCCAACTTCGGGCTGGGTGGAGGGCAATACAACTGCTCCCCCGTTGAACAGGGAATTTCCGTTGGCTATGTTGACATCTACAGCGAGTCCCTTGATGGCATGTGGATTAATATTCCGCCCGCTACCTGCAACGGCAATTACTGGATTGTGGCGGAAGTGGACCCGCGCAATAGCTTTTATGAATCCAACGAAAACAATAATTGGACTGCCATCCCTTTCACTCTAACACAACAGCTTCCCGCAGGCTCTGCTACGGCTGAAATCACCATTGACGGAACCTCCTTTATCTGCAATGGTTCCAGCGTTACGCTGCAGGCGAATCCGGCTCTGAGTTATCTCTGGTCAACAGGCGAACAAACCGCCAGCATCAGCGTCAGCACTCCGGGTGATTATTTTGTGCAGGTGAGTTCGCATTGCGGACAGGCGGTTTCTGACACGGTTACGATTGGTGAAATCCATTCGGCTATCATCGCCTTCGAGGAAGACACCACCTGCCTCTCCGGCTCGGTGGAATTATTTGCTCTGGGAACTGGAACGGTGAACTGGTATGATGATGCAAATGGCGGCACGCTGCTTTTCACAGGCAATACCTACACGACTCCCCTCATCACCAATTCCACTACCTATTATGCGGAAAACGTCTCCGGCACCCCGGGCATCACTTACTTCAGTGAGCCGCATGATTACTCCGGCACAAATCAGTACAGCCAATTCAACGGGCATATCATCTTCGATTGCCTTTCTCCCTTCACCCTCAAGACGGTGGAAGTTTACACCGATTATCCCGGAACACGACTCATCGAATTAAGAAACAGCAACGGGGACGTGCTTGCCGATACCAGCATAACTATCGGTGCGGGATTATCACGCATCGCGCTCAACTTCAGCGTTATGCCCGGTACCGATTACCAGCTGGGCACCAACAGCGCAGTGAATCAGGCAAACTTTGGCAGTGTGAGCCCGCAAATCAGAAGGTCAAATACCGGAGTGAGCTATCCGTATGTTATCCCGGACATCCTTTCATTGAACGGCTCACCATATGATAATCCATCCACCCAAACTTATTACTACTATTATTTCTACGACTGGGAAATCGAAACACCTTCCTCCGCCTGCGTGAGCACGCGCCAGCCTGTCACCGCCACCGTGGCGCAACCTTCCGGAGCTTCGTTCACCGGGCTTGATTCGCTCTATGAGATTTCTAACAGCCCCGACACGCTCAGCGGAACACCTCCGGGCGGTATCTTCAGCGGTCCGGGAATAGCGGGAAATATCTTCGACCCGCTGCAAGCCGGCATTGGCTTCCACACCATCACCTACTCGTACACCGAGCCCAGCGGATGCTTCAATGAATACAGCATGACCGTTCATGTACGCAAAGGGCAAATCACCGCCACTGCCACGGGCGACACGGAAATCTGTGCGGAACAAACCACACTGCTCACCGCATCGGGCGGAACCCTCTTCGATTGGAGCACGGGCGATACTACTGCCTCCATCACCGTGGCTCCGCAAGTCACTACTACGTATTCCGTTACGGTTTCCGACAACTTCGGAAGCTCGGATGTGGCAGTTGTGGAGGTTATTGTGCATCCCCTGCCCGTAGTTGATTTCACCGGGCTTGAGCCGGAATATTTTGACACCGATACTGTCGTGGAACTGAGCGGCACCCCTGCCGGGGGGACATTCAGCGGTCCGGGTGTTGAAAACAACCAATTCAATCCCGCAGCCGCAGGCGCAGGCGGACCGTATGAGATTGTTTATGCCTATGCCGACCAATATGGTTGCCGGAATGCCATGAGCAAACAAGTGCTCGTGAAAGCCGGCAACGTGGGCGTACCTGTCACCATTGGCACTGCCAGCATCCTGATTTATCCTAATCCAACCAGCGCTCTTGTGCATGTTGCCTTCTCAAAAGCAGACGCATCCG